>JADMIN010000439.1 GCA_015478575.1 Ktedonobacterales bacterium
CCGCTGCTTTTTGTGCAAGTGTTCTCCCGCTTTCTCTCTCACTCCACTACAAACCGCAATCGTGCCATTCGAGCCACGAGGCGCGGAAAAAGGACTATCGTGTGTCGCGTGCCCTCATCAGGGCGCTCTTGTTGATCGCCACACGGACGGTGCGCCCCAATCTGCAAGGCGTCTGGCTTGCCCGAGGGAAGGCCCGCGTCGCGCCTCTCCTGCCACCACAGGAGCGGTGAGGCGCGCAAGGTCAGAAGCTGCGTTGCTTCATCCCCACCTTTCCAGCCGCCAGGCGGGAAGAAGGCTCTTCCCGCTTCTGGCTCCCTGCTCGTGCTGGCAGCCTGACAAACTGCCCCTACGTTCTCAACGGTTGCCGACCTTGTGAGTAACCTGAACATTTCCGCTGATCGCTAGACGTTACCCAGGGATGTGCCCCAACGGGCACAAGCGAGCTGTTCTGGCGTCACCGCGCGCCTGGGCGGTGGGGTGGGCGCGTGGCGCACACGGCGGCGGCGCGTTAGCATGTGGCACGTGGAGCGGCGGGAGAGCGACAGGGGCTTGCGGCAACACCGGAGGGCAACACCGGAGGGCAATACTGAACAGGAGGCGCTATGCGTATCGCGTTCGTGATCTATGACCGTATGACCGCGCTCGATTTCATCGGCGTCTATGATCCGCTGACGCGGCTGCGCACGATGGACTTGCTGCCCGATGTCACGTGGGAGATCTGTGCGTACACGCCAGAAGTGCGGGACATCGCGGGCCTGCGCTTCGTGCCAACGCGGGTGGGTGAGTCGCTGGGAGACTATGATCTGGTGGTCGTGCCGGGTGGCTTCGGCACGCGCGAGTTGGCTGAGGATGCCGGCTTTCTCGCATGGCTGCGCACGGCGGCGCCCTGCCCGCGCAAGGTCTCGGTGTGCAGCGGCGCGCGGCTCCTGGGCAGGGCGGGCTTTCTCGCGGGCAAGCGCGCCACCACGCACCCTGACGCCTTCGAGGAGCTGCGCCCTGACTGCGGCGCGCTGGTGGAAGATCAGCGCGTGGTGGAGGATGGCGACATCGTGACGGCGCGCGGTGTCACCGCCGCCATTGATCTGGGCCTCTATCTGGTCGAGCGCATCGTCGGCCACGCCATCCAAGAGCGTATCCGTCGGCAGATGGACTATCCTTACGGCGCCTGACGCCCGCGGTATCTCACGCCCTGGGGCGTTTCAGGCGCGCATCGCCCCTCATGACATCGACGGCGCGGGCAGTTTGGGTGAAGCACGGCGACGCGGAGCTTATGGCTGTGGGGACTGCCGCTCATAGCGCAGGTGGCACTCCTCGATGATCTTCCAGGCTTCCTCCGTGCCAGCCCACTCGCGCACCTCTGTTGATAGCCCTTGCAACTCTTTATAGGTGCGGAAGAACGTCGCGATCTCCAGCGGCCAGTGTTCGGAGAGACCAGAGATGTGCTCGATTTTGGTGAAGCGCGGATCATCCATCGGCACCGCGAGGATCTTCTCATCCACGCCCTTCTCATCCACCATCGTCAGGGTGCCGATGGGCCGGGCGCGCAGGTGGCAGCCGGGGAATGTCGGCTCCTCCACGACCACGAGCACGTCCAGCGGGTCACCGTCGCCGGAGAGCGTGCCCAGAATGTAGCCATAGTCGGTCGGGTAGTGGACCGAGGAATACAGGACGCGATCCAGACAAAAGATGCCGCGCTCGTGATCGTATTCATATTTGTTGCGGCTGCCGCGCGGAATCTCGATCATCGCCTCGACCCAGCCTTGCTCGCGCCCGCCGCGCAACCGCTCACGCTCAGGGTGTGCCATCGCCTGGTGTGCCATTGCTCGCTCGCCCTTTCTGGTCCCGCTCAGGCGCCTCGCTGACGCGGGAACGCCCTCGATCACGTTTTCGTCGTAATGAGAGTATAGGGCCAGCGACGCGCGCTCAGGCGGGAAGATCGCCCCTGGCGGGCCGCGCTAGAGTGATGCGGCGTTGGGATGCGGCGCGGTCGGCGCGGTATGGTGTTAGCGGTGGGATGAGCAGTGCCAGCCGAGGAGTGCTGGGACATTTGAACGGAAAGGATGTGGAGGACCACATGGGATTCGATCAGTACCATGAGCCGGCGAACGAGTTGAGCCAAGAAACACGGACGTTCGCGCGTGTCATCGCTTCCCTCACCGAGGAGGCGGAGGCGATCAACTGGTATGAGCAGCGCCTCTCGCTGGAGCGCAACGCGGAGGCGCGCGCCATTATGGCCAACGCACAGCAGGAGGAATTCAAACACTTTGGCATGGCGCTGGAATTCCTGCTGCGGCAGAAGCCAAAGTGGCGCGTCGCGCTCAAAGATATTCTGTTTCAGGAAGGCGATATTGTCGCGCACGGGGAGGAAGCCGAAGAAGCCGAGCACGACGCCTAGCGTGTCCGCCATCAGGAGCGTGAGACAGGAGGCGGGGGTACATGTCCCATCTGGCGCGGCGGAGATGGCGCGTGGCTGAGCGGGGCACCGCCAGCGCGGGGAGCGGGGTAACTACAGGCGCTCTATCTCCAACACGAGATCGCGGAACTGATTGCCACGGTCGAATTCGTTGAGGAAGAGGCCGAAGCTGGTGAAGCCGGGGGAGAACAGCACGACATCGCCCGGCGCCGCCGCTCCCCGCGCCTCGCGCAATGCCGCCGCCAGGTCGCCATATGGGCCGACCACCGGATCGGCGCGCCCGCGCGCACCGGCAGCGGTGCGCACCGCCGCCGCGAAGTCGTCGCTGGCGGTGCCCCGCAACAGCACGACCCGCTTCGCGCGCGTGGCGGCCTCCGCCGCGAAGTCGGCGAAGTCGAGTTGCTTGGAGTTTCCCCCCGCGATCAGCACCACTGGCTCGGTGAAGCTCCGCAGCGCCGCTACCCCCGCCACCGGTGCCGTGCTCGCGCTGTCATTGATATAGATGACACCATCCAGCACACGCACTTCTTCCAGCCGATGCGGCACGCCCGTGAAGCTCGTCACGGCCGCGCGGATGGTCTTTGGCGCGATGCCCATGCGCTCGGCCGCCAGGGCTGCCGCTTGTACGTTGCCCAGGTTGTGCGCCCCGCGTAGGCGGATGGCCTTGGCGTAGGCAAAGGGCCGCGCCGCGGTGGGATCCGCGCGTGGATACGCGACGCGGCGCGCGGGGCTATAGAAC
>JADMIN010000440.1 GCA_015478575.1 Ktedonobacterales bacterium
TGTTGGTCGTGGCGCTGGTGGCGGGTGAGCCGAGCCAGGTGCATCTGAGCAGCGTCTCGCCGCGCTCGGCGCTGGCGCTGGCCTACCTGATCATCTTTGGCTCGCTCGTCGCGTTCTCCGCCTATGTCTGGCTGCTGCGCAACGTGGCGCCCGCCCGTGTCTCGACGTATGCCTACGTGAATCCGGCTGTCGCTGTGTTCCTGGGGTGGGCGCTGGCGAGTGAGCCGCTGACCAACCAGACGCTATTGGCCGCGACGGTGATCGTGGGCGCGGTGGCCCTGGTCATGGTGGCCAACAGCCGCGGCACGGCCTCCCCTGGCGCCGCTGCCCCCGACGCGACAGGCGCTGAAGCCGAGCTAGCATCGGCAGCGCCAGCGGTGGCGGTTGGCCCCGCGGTCGAGAGTCGTCATGAAGCGTCGGTGCAATAGGTCGGCTACGAGAGATCAGCAGAGCATGCATCTGTGCTCCCCTCGGCCCGTCCGCCGCCAGCGCGGCAGTGAACGGGCCTACGGCGCGATGCCGCGTTTTACCGCTGGGCCGCGTTGAGCATCAGCACGAGCACGGTGATGGGGGCGCGGGCTAGACAGGCAACGGGCAACGGGCAACGGGCTAGAAGTGCAGCTCATCGGAGAGGAAGCGCGTCCAGAGCAGCACAATCCCCAGGCCGCCCATCAGCGTGAAAAACGCGACGGCGCCGCCATACTGCTGCAAGTCGAAATTGCCTTCTGGCGGATTGTAGTTGAAGAAGAATGCCAGCGAGAGCCAGACGATGGTCACGGAGGCCGCCATTCCCAGCTTGGTCGCCTCCGTGGGGGCCCGCCAAAAGAGTTGGACGGCCAGCCAGATCAGCCCGAAGCCGATGATGGCGCCCCAGCGGATGGCTCCAGCCTGCACAACGTCGAACGGCGTGGATGGGCCGGCGAGATATTCGACCTGCATGAACGGCAGGACGAACGCCAGTACGAAGAGCAGCGCCAGGCCGGCGCTGACCAGCGGCTTCACACTACGTGAAGGCACCATGACCTCTGGTCCTTTCCCTGTCTTTTTCGGTATGCTCGTTGCGCTGCGCGCGCCCGGCGGATGAGCCAACGCGGCAGGTATTGCCGAGGGGCATTATGCTGTACATGGGCGATGCCACGCCTTGCGGGCACCGTGCGCTCTCCCCTATTCTACCGGTACGGCCCAGTGAATGCAACAGCGAGGACCGCGGCGGAAGCCAGGCGGGGGCCTGCTGAGCCAGGAGAGCGGAAGCGGGAGGATGTGTGACGGGTGATAGAAGCGGGGGCTATCTGCCCATCGGCGCGGTGACGCCCGCGAGCGATGGCGCGGCTGATGGCGCGGCTGATGGCGGGCGCATCTGGCGCTTCGCCGCGACGGATGGCGCGCGGGTGGAGGTGACGCTGCTGGCGGCGGATCTGGCGCGTGTACGGCTGGTGCCGCCAGGCATCGCGTCGGCGCGCTCGTGGGCCGTGGTCGAGCGCGCGTGGCCGGACGTGCGCGTGCGGCTGGATGCGGGTGCGGGCGGGCTGGTCCAGTTGACCACCGACGCCATGCGCCTGGATATCGCTCCCGCGCCCTGCCGCCTCACCTTCAGTTGGCCCGATGGGGCGCCCTTCGCTGAGGATGATGCCGCGCTGGGTATGGGCGTCGTGGCGCCGCTCGGCCCGGCGGACATTCCCGATCTGTCGCTGACTCCTGGCAGTGTGCGCTGCTCCAAGCGGCTGGCGCCTGGCGAGCGCATCCTCGGTGTGGGCGAGCGCACCAGCGGCCTCGACCGCCGCGGCGAGCGTGTCGTCTTCTACAACGTGGATCCGCCACAGCCACACGGCGCTGATACCCACGCTATGTATGTCTCCATCCCTTTCTGGCTCGGGCTGCGCCAGGGCCGCGCCTATGGCATCTTCCTGGATAGCGTCTATCGCGCTGACCTGGATGCGGGCGCGAGCGTGCCAGACCGCCTCAGCTTTGGCGCCGCGGGGGGTGAGCTGACGTACTATGTCTTCGCGGGGCCGACGCCCGCCGCCGTACTGGCGCGCTACGCCGACCTAACCGGCCACATGCCGCTGCCACCGCGCTGGGCACTGGGCTATGCGCAGTGCCGCTGGAGCTACTTTCCCGAGGCGCAGGTGCGCCAGGTCGCCGAGGGATTTCGTCAGCGCCGCATTCCCTGCGATTCCCTCTGGCTCGATATTGACTACATGGATGGCTTCCGTGTCTTCACCTGGAATGAGGGGCGCTACCCCACGCCAGAGCGGCTGCTGCGCGAACTGAGTGAGCGCGGCTTCAAGGTCGTGACCATCATTGATCCCGGCGTAAAGGCCGACCCCACCGATACGACCTATCGCGCGGGCCTGGCCCACGACTTCTTCACGCGCCGACCCGATGGCTCGCTCTATACCGGCGTGATCTGGCCCGGCGACGCCGCCTTCCCCGACTTCAGCCGCGAGGCGGTGCGCGCGTGGTGGGGCGAATGCCACCGCCCGCTGCTGGAGGCCGGTGTCGCCGCCATCTGGGATGACATGAACGAGCCATCGCTGACCGATCGTTTCATCCCTGGCGCGGATGTGCCCCACGGCTCGACGCTGCCACCTGATATCGTGCATCGCCCCGACGGCCCTGATGGCCCACCGCTGCCGCACGCCGCCTTCCACAACGCCTATGGCCTCCAGATGGCCCGCGCCACCGCTGAGGGGCTGGCGCGCCTGCGGCCTGACCGCCGCCCTTTTGTGCTGACGCGCTCTGGCTACGCCGGTATCCAGCGCTACGCCGCCGTCTGGACCGGCGACAATCTGAGCACCTGGGCGCACCTGCGGCTGGCGATGCGCATGTGTCTGGCGCTGGGCCTCTCTGGTGTGCCCTTCGTTGGCTTCGATACCGGTGGCTTCTGGGGTAACGCGACGGGCGAGCTGTTGGTGCGGTTCACTCAGCTCGGCGCGCTCTTCCCCTTCTTTCGCAACCACAGCGCGCGTGGCACCCACCAGCAAGAGCCGTGGGCCTTTGGTCAGCCCTTCGAGGCGCTGTGCCGGGCCGCCATTGAGTTGCGCTACCGCCTGTTGCCCTATCTCTACACGCTGTTCGAGCAGGCCACGCGCGATGGCGGTCCTCTCACCTATCCACTGCTCTACGCCTTCCCCACGGAGGATGCGTAT
>JADMIN010000441.1 GCA_015478575.1 Ktedonobacterales bacterium
ATAGTGGCACGCCGCCGTGTCACCGCGCGCGGCCAGAAAGTCGGCGAGCGTGCGTAGGGCGTTGTACCAGAGCGCGTTGATCTCGACCACTTTGCCGATACGCGGCGTGACCACCCACTCGCCGACGCGAGCATCCATCCACGTCACGGGCACCCCCGGCGCGCCAGCGCGCAACAGGCCATCCACGGGATCCACGCCGATGCCGTAGCGCGTGCCACGAACATGCCAGGCGATGATCTCGCGCAGCGCTGGCAGCAGCTCATCCACTAGGGCGTGGTCGCCGGTCGCCAGGGCATACGCGCGCAAGGCGAGGACGTACCACAGGGTGGCATCGGCGGTGTTGTAGCCAGGGGGCGCGCCGGAACGGTCGGGGAAGTTGTTGGGCAGCAGGCCAGCATCAATGAAGCGCGCGAACGTGCGCAGGATGCGGGCGGCGTCGTCCGCGCGGCCCGTCGCCAGGGCGAGGCCGGGCAGCGCGATCATGGTATCGCGCCCCCAATCATTGAACCAGTGGTAGCCAGCGATGACCGTTCGGCCCAGCCCGGCGTGTGTGTGGGCCGGTGGCTGCTCTGGGCGGGCGGCGTGGCTTTCAACGATGCACTGGTCCGCCGCCAGGACGAGGTGCTGGATCACGGGGTCGGCGCCCTCGGCCGCGGCGCGGCGGAGCAAGCCCGCCTGTCGGGCGCGCTCCACCGCTAGCACGCGCTCGCCATCGGTCACGGGTGCCTCCTCCGCGGAGAGGGTAAGCGTCCAGGTCGCGCCGGGCGCCAGCGTCACGCTGAACGTGCCGGGGGCGTAGAGATCGGAGCGGTCATCCAGCCCGCGCGCGGTCTCTTCACGGTGCAGGAAGTTCCACCACCAGGTGCCGCCGGGCGTGAACACGCCGCGCTCGGCCAGTGCGCGGAAGGGCACCGTCCCCTCGCCGGCGTGGAGCACGACGCCGGTGGCACGCGGCTCGCACCGCGGCTGCCAGCCCTGGCCAGCGCGCAGTGTGTGGAAGTCGCGGTAGGTCACGAGTGGCGTGATGTCGAGCGTGATGGGTTCCGCGCCGCGCGGCAGGCGATAGACGACGCAGGTGGTGTTCTGGCCGGAGGGCATGGCGAGGCGCCGCTCTAGGAGCGCGTCGCCCAGGGCGAAGACCCATACGGGGAGGGTGCCCTCAAGGGCGAAGGACTGGAGATGCGCAATCCCGTGGGGAGCGAGCGTGCCGTCGCCAAACTCGTGCGTGGAGAGGGGAAAGCGGCGACCGGCAGAAGTTGCCCATTCATCGAGCGCGGCGACCAGCACGGTGCGCCCGACCGGCGGCGTGAGCGCGGCCACCAGCAGCCCATGATAGCGGCGTGTCGCGATGCCAGCGAGCGTGCCGGAAGCGTAGCCGCCCAGCCCGTTGGCAACGAGCCATTCGCGGCGGCGCGCGGCCTCCAGATCGCCACAGGTCTCGCGCCCGAAGCTCACGAGCGGATCGGTGAGGATGGTCACGGCAACTCCTTCCCACCACAGCATGGGCGGGCCAATCAGGCGGACGCGGCACATGGGTGAGCGTTGCGCGGAGATATACGCAAGCGGACGGCATCATGGCGCGCCCCCTCGTCGTTCTTCCCGCCGTCCACGTATGCTATACCAAGAGATAGCGGAAAGGCCGGAGAGGTCACAACGAAGGAGGGAGTGGTTCTATGTTATTGGCGGGGGACATCGGCGGGACCAAGACGACGCTCGCGATCTACGCACCTGAGCAGGGCCTACGCGCGCCCCTGGCGATGTCTACCTATCCCAGCGCGCACTATCCTAGCCTGGAGGCGCTGGCGCGCGTCTTCCTGGCCTCGGCGGTGGCTCTGTCGGTGGATCGCGCGTGCTTTGGTGTGGCGGGGCCGGTGGTGGAGGGGCGCGCGACGATCACCAATCTGCCCTGGGTGATGAGCGAGGAGCAGTTGGGTCAGGCGCTCGACCTCCGCGCGGTGCGCCTGCTCAACGACTTGGAGGCCATCGCCCACGCGGTGCCCAGCTTGCTGCCGTCTGATCTGCGCACGCTGAATGTCGGCCAGCCGGCGCCCGAAGGGGCGCGGGCGGTGATCGCCCCGGGCACGGGGCTGGGCGAAGCGTATATGACGCGCAGCCGCGCGGGCTATGTGGTGCATCCCTCGGAGGGCGGGCATGCTGATTTCGCCCCCACGACAGCGCGGGAGATCGGGCTGCTCTCCTACCTGCTGGAGCGCCACGAGCATGTGAGCTATGAGCTGGTCTGCTCGGGGCGTGGCCTCCCCAACCTCTATGCGTATCTGAAAGAGCGTGGCGCGGCGCCGGAGTCGGCATGGCTGGCGGCGCAACTGGCGGCGGCTACCGACCCGACGCCGGTGATTGTGGGGGCCGCGCTGGATGCCGCGTCACCCGACCCGCTGGCGGTGGCGACCTTGCGCGCCTTTCTCGCGATACTCGGCGCTGAGGCGGGCAATCTGGCGCTCAAGGTGCTGGCGACAGGTGGTGTTTACCTAGGCGGTGGCATGCCGCCGCGTATCCTGCCCTTCTTTGACGACGACACCTTTCTGCGCGCCTTCACCCAGAAGGGGCGCTTCGCCGAGTTGCTCGCGCGCGTGCCCGTCCACATCATTCTGCATCCCACGGCGGCGCTCCTGGGCGCGGCATCCTATGGTATCGGCGTTCTGGGTTTAGCCTAGGGCGGTGGGGGCGTCTAGGGCTTGCAGACCCACTCGCGCCAGCTATAGCCATCGCGCACGAAGACCTGATAGGCGGCGTGTACGTTGGCCCAGGCGTTGAACGGCGAGGAGCGCGCGTAGGCGGTGCCACGCCAGGTGCTCGGCAGGAACTGGAAGACGCCCGACGCATTGCTCCCGCGGTTGATCGCGGCGGGATTGAAGCCCGATTCGCAGCGCGCGACATTCAAGGCGCCGCCCGCGTAGCGGCCAAACACTTGCCGGATCAGGTCGGGCACGCTCCCCGTGGCGGGTGTCCAGCGAGCCGGTGACGAGCGGGTGGAGCGGGTGGAGCGCGTGGGAGTGGTGACGGGAGGGGATGGCGCATGCCACCGCCGTACGGGCGCGTGGGCGGGCGCGCGCAGGAGTGCGCGACCAGGGTACACCTGGCGAACGCGGGTGACGCGAACGGTGGTGACGCGAACGGTGGTAGGG
>JADMIN010000442.1 GCA_015478575.1 Ktedonobacterales bacterium
GAGCCAGCGGGCCAGCAAGAGCCAGCGGGCCAGCAAGAGCCAGCGGGCCAGCAAGGGCAGCCGGGGCAGCAAGGGCAGCAAGGGCAGCCGGGGCAGCAGGGCCAGACCGGCTCTGGCGCACCAGAGAGCATGGATACCGAAACGCTACGGCAGATGCTAGAGCGTATCGCCCAGCGCAAGCTCGACTACCTGGATCAACTGCCGCCGGATGCCGCCGGGCAGATTCAGAAGCTCTCCGAATACGACTTCATGGATGATCAGGCGCGGCAGGAGTTCCAGGAACTGCTGGCGATGCTCCAGCAGCAGATCATGCAGCAGTATTTCTCTGGCATGCGGCAGGCACTCCAGAATATGTCGCCCGACGATCTGACCCGCATGCGCGAGATGGTGCGTGAACTCAACCAGATGCTGCGCGAGCGCGCCGAAGGCGGCGAGCCGGATTTCGACAGCTTCATGGAGAAGTATGGCGATTTCTTTCCAGGGGTGAACTCGCTCGACGATCTCGTGGAGCAGATGCAGCGGCAGCAGGCGGCGATGCAGGCGCTGATGGAGAGTATGACGGCGGAGCAGCGCCAGCAGATCCAGGATATGATGGACCAGCTCATTGGTGACGACCGGTTGCGCGTGGACCTGGCCGAGCTTGCCATGAATCTGGATGCGCTGACCCCGCCCGACCTGAAGAGGAAGTTTCGCCTGACCGGCGACGAGCCGATCTCGCTGGCTGAGGCGATGCACCTCATGGGTATGCTGCAAGAAATGGATGAGCTGGAGCGTCAGATGCGTGACGCACGGCGCTCTGGCGACATAGACAGCCTGGATCCTGACCAGTTGCGTCGGCTCGTCGGCGACGAGGAGGCCCAGGCGTTGGCGCAGATGCAACAGATGCTCAAGCAGCTTGAAGAGGAGGGGCTGGTCCAGCGGCACGGCGACCGCTATGAACTGACCTCGCGCGGCATCCGCCGCATCGGCCAGAAGGCGCTGGAAGACATCTTCGCCAAGCTCAAGCGCGACGCCTTTGGCCGCCACCGTTTGGCCGAGCGTGGCACTGGTGGCGAGCGCGACGAGGAGACCAAGCCCTACACCTTCGGCGATCCGTTCCACCTCAACCTTGAGCGTACGCTAATGAACAGTATCAACCGCAACGGCGCGGGCACGCCCGCCCGGCTCACGCACGAGGATTTCGAGGTCTATCGCACGGAGCGGATGACACGCACGGCCACCGCGCTCATGCTCGACATGAGCTGGAGTATGCTGCAAAATGACCTCTGGCATCCCGCTAAGAAGGTCGCCATCGCCTTGGAGAGCCTGATCCGTGGGCAATTCCCGCGCGACCAGCTCTATCTCATCGGCTTCTCCAATCAGGCGCGCGAGTACACGACGGAGCAGTTGATCGAGATCGGCGAGTGGGACCACATCCAGGGCACGAACATGGTGCATGGGCTGATGCTGGCGCGCCAACTCTTGGCACGCTCGCGAGCGGTGAACAAGCAGATCATCATGATCACTGATGGCGGGCCGACCGTCTGGCAGGAGGGTGGTCGCTGGGTCTTCGACTGGCCGCCTCCAGCGGAGGCCATCGCGCAGACGCTGCGTGAGGTGCGCCGCTGCGCCCGTGACGGCATCACGATGAACGTCTTCATGCTCTGGGATGACCCCTATCTCAAGCACTTCGTCAACCAGATGGCGACGGTGAACCGTGGGCGCGCCTTCTACACCAGTCCCGATGATCTGGGCGAGTATATTCTGATTGACTACCTGACCAACAAGCGGAAACGTGTCAGTTAACGCGCATGCGGGGGCACCGGCGGACTTCGGGCCGCTGATCGCGGGCGCCACGGCACTGGGCGTGCCGTTGACGGCACAGCAGCTCGATCGGTTCGCGCGCTACCGCGAACTACTGCTCGCGTGGAATGCGCATGTGAACCTGACGGCTATCACCGCGCCAGCGGAGGTGGTCACGCGCCACTTCCTCGATTCGTTGACGTGCGCCGCGGCGCTGCCTGCCGCTGTGCGTGAGGGTGGCACGGCGTTGCTCGATGTGGGCAGTGGGGCAGGCTTCCCTGGTCTGCCGCTGGCCATCGTCTTCCCCAACTGGCACGTCACCCTGCTGGAGGCCACCGGGAAGAAGGTGGACTTCTTGGCGGCGGTCATCACGGCGCTGGGCCTGCTCAATGCGCGCGCCCTCGCGGGGCGCGCGGAGGAGGTGGCACAGCGGCCTGGCCAGCGCGGTGCGTATGATCTCGTCACCGCGCGCGCGGTGGCGGCGCTGCCCACACTGCTGGAATATTGCTGCCCCTTTGTCGGGGTGGGCGGGCGCATCGTCGCGCCCAAGAAGGGTGACCTCGCCACCGAGTTGGCCTCCGGCGCTCGCGCCGCCGCGATGCTGGGCGCGCGCCTGCTCGATCCCGTCCCCGTCACCCTCCTCTCACTCGACGATGGGCGCGTGCTGCTCCTTGCCCGCCAGGAGCGCCCCTGCCCGCCACAGTATCCGCGTCCCCAGGGCGCGCCGACGAAGCGCCCCCTCGGTGGGTGAGGGGGAAGCCCCATGCTGTGCGCTCTGCTCTGGGTCACAAGGGAAGCGCCAGCGGTTCAATGGCGCTCCGCGGCAGCGGAGGTGCCATGATGCCGTGCTAGGGTCTCCGGCAACGGTTGACGTCGCCCTCGCGCCGCGTGCCTGCCACTCTACGCCTGGACCCCTCCAATTGAAAGACCCTGTAAGCATCCTACCTGCCCTTGCGACGTGCCATCCGGTTGCGCCATAATAGCGCATGGGTGGTCTTTGATGTGGGCGCTCATGCCTCGGTCGGGAGTGGGGGTGCGCGATGAACTCGGATGCTGTCCACGAGGAGACTCAGGCCCTCACTCTCTATACCATCGGCCACTCCAACCATGCGATGGAGTCTTTCCTCGCGCTGCTGAAGCGGCACGCTATCCAGATTCTCGCCGATGTACGCTCGTCGCCCTACTCGCGCTACACGACACAGTTCAACCGACCTGACCTGGAATATGTGGTCGAACGCGCGGGCATCCAATACCTGTTTCTTGGTGAATCGCTTGGTGGGCGGCCCGTGGGCGACGAGTTTTACGATGAGGCTGGCTATGTGCTCTATGGCAAGGTGGCCGAAGCGGCGTTCTTCCTC
>JADMIN010000443.1 GCA_015478575.1 Ktedonobacterales bacterium
CCGCCAGGTAAGACCAGGGCAGGGCCAGCCGCTCGACCACGGCCACCAGCTCGAAGAGCGCGACGCTCAGCGCCCCCGCGACGACGACCGCCGCCAGCACCGCCGCGACCGCCAGCGATTTCTGGTTGAGCTGCATATAGAGGCCGAGACCAGCATCCGCGCCGACGTATTCGCCAAAGATGGCGCCGATCACGCTGTAGGCGATGCCGATGCGGATGCCAGAGAAGAGCGCGGGCAGCGCCCCCGGCAGCCGCACCGACCAGAAGATGCGCACTGGCCCCGCTCCAAAGGCGCGGTAGAGCTTGAGCAGCTCTGGGTCCGCCGCGCGCAGGCCACTCGCGAGCGCGACGGTGATCGGGAAGAAGCAGATTAGCACGACCACAATCACCTTGGAGATCAGCTCCGGTCCGAACCAGAGCACCAGCAGCGGCGCCAGCGTGATGAGCGGAATGGTCTGCGTGATGACGAGCAGCGGATAGAGCGCGCGGCGCAGCCACGGCGAGGAATCCACCAGCACGCCGAAGACGACGCCCGCCCCCAGCGCCGCCGCGAAGCCCAGCAGCGTCTCGCGCAGCGTCACCCAGGTGTTGGCCCAGAGGGCGTCGCGCCGCGTCACCAGCGATGTGGCCACCGCGAGCGGCGTCGGCAGGATGAACGCGTTGGCCCCTGGCCCGCTCGCGTACCACTGCCAGAGGGCGAGCAACGCCACCACCACCGCGACAGCGGGCGCCGCCGCGATCAGCAGCCGCCGCGCGTGAGCGGGCCGCCACCACACCGCGCGCGCTGGCCACAGCGGCTGCCGCGTCCGCTCGCCACTGACGGGTGGGCGGCGCCCGGTCAGTGGCGCTGGCTCGGCGCGAGTAGGGGGTGGGGAGAGCAGATCCTCCGCTGGCCCTCGCGGCGCGGCGCGGCGTGGGGGCTGGTTCCTCATCGCGGGCCCCCCTGGCGCGTGGTCGCCGCATCCGCCGCCGCCTCATCCACCAGCGCGGCCAGCAGCTCCGCCTTCAGTGCCGCCACCTCTGGGCGCGCCAGTTGCTCCAGCCGACGCGGACGCTCCAGCGGCACATGCCGCTCCAGTTGGATGCGTCCGGGGCGCGCGGTCAGGACGTAGACGCGGTCGGCGAGCACCAGCGCCTCATCAATATCATGCGTAACGAGCAGGCAGGTGGTCCCCAGACGGCCCCAGATCTCGGCTAGCCAGCGCTGGAGTCCGGCGCGCGTGAGGGCATCCAGCGCACCAAACGGCTCATCGAGCAGCAGCAGGTCAGGGGCGGCCAAGACGGTGCGGGCGAAGGCCACTCGTTGGCGCATGCCGCCGGAGAGTTGGGGTGGGTAGGCGCCCTCGAATTCGCTTAGCCCGAACGTGCGGAAGAGCGCGCGCGCGCGGCGCAGACGCTCCGCCCGTGGCACCCGCTGAGCCTGAAGTCCCGCGACGGCGTTGCCAAGGGCCGTGCGCCAGGGCAGCAGCAGATCGCGCTGGGGCATGTAGCCCACACGCCCCAACCGCCGCGCGTGGGCATCGCCCCGCAGCAGCACTGTGCCGACGCTGGGCCGCTGGAGGCCAGCGAGGATCGAGAGGAGGGTGGTCTTGCCACAGCCGCTCGGTCCCACCAGCGCCACGAACTCGCCCGAGGCCACCGCCAGCGAGACATCCGCCAGCGCCGTGGTGACGCGCCCGTCGCGGGTGGTGTAGCGCATGGTGAGCGCGCGCGCCTCCAAGAGCGGCGCGCCCGCCGCTGCCCACGGGGATGACCGCGCGGCCATGTAGGCTCTCCTCTCGCTGGTGGTGGCGCGCTCGCCGCTACCGTCCGCGTCCCCTAGAGCGGCGCCACAAAAAGAGGGCGCCGGCAACGTGCCAGCGCCCTGAAACCCACCCACGAGAGGAGTGGCGCTCCCTGCGCTGGCATTATCCAGATCAGGTTCCGTCGGTCGGTGGCGGGTATGTGGCCACCCTCTCAGCCCGGCTCCCCGAGCTCCCGTTGCGGTCGGTCTATTTAATTGTATCGCTCGCTATGAGATATACCACGCCCCGCGCGCCGCCGTCAAGCGCGCACGCCGGGGAGGCGCGCTAATCCACGTCGAGGATGTCGCCGCCGTTGCCACTGCTGGCGTTGGTCCAGATGCCGTCGCGCGCATCCTGGGCGGTGTAGCGCCAGCCCCATGAGGCGAGGTTGAAGGTCGGATCCAGATTGGCGAAGTACTTGGTCGTCCAATCAATGGCGCCGGGGCAATTGCCATTGATGTCGCACTGATAGTCCACCGGCTTGGGGCGCACCAGCCCGCTGGTCGGCCAGTGGGCGGGGTCGTTGACGTTGAGCTGCCCGGTGAAGTTGGTGGTCTGATAGCCGCCGAGCATGCGCCCGTGCTCATCGCCAGTGAGGGTGCCGGTGTTGCCTGGGCTGGTCTGCCCACCCACCGCGACAAACGAGCCATCGTAGTTCACCGCCGCGCAATAGAGGTCCGGACCGATGTTCCACACTTGGATGGTGCGGGTGAAGTGGTCATAGGCCCAATAGTTGCCCGCTGTGCCAGAATCCGCATCGTTGATGATCAACTCAGTGACATTGATGACACGGTTGGCCGCGGTGGCGCTGGTGCCACAGTTGAAATCGAAGCGTGAATAGTTGGCTGGGCTGACTGACTTGGGCCGAATCTGGCGCTCCAGCTTGAGCACGTTTGGGCGCGGCGTGGCCTTGAGCGCGCGCGGTGTCGCGGCGAACGCTGGCAGAACGAGCGCCAGCGCGACGATGAGGGCAGCCACGGCGCCGCCGCCGATGAAGAAGCGTGTCTTCCGCATGTAACCTCCCTCGGGAAGGGCATCCCCCCCGAAATCCCATTGGCGCGCGCCATGCCCAGGTGATCCACCTGTAGCCAGGGCCACGCGCCCACATCCGTCCGCCGGAGCGCGAGTTTCGCTACCTCGCTAGAACGCCGGCCTGCCTATGATATGCCCACGCCAGACATGTGTCAATAGCGAGAGTACGGGCAGGCGCATAGACGGCATCGTCGTAGATGCAAGCGCATGGGAACAAGACGCTCACGCGCGCGAGCAAGAACCATCACGCTCTCTGGAAGCGAGGCGATGCCGTGCTCGGCGCGGAAGAAGTGAGAGACCCCAATAGGGCATTCAGCGCT
>JADMIN010000444.1 GCA_015478575.1 Ktedonobacterales bacterium
ATGCCCTGCGCAGCCAACAGGCGGCCCACCGCGCGCGGGAACAGGGCTGGCTCGCTGAAGAGATCGTTCCGGTGGTGATTCAGGACCGCCGCGGCAAAGAGGTCATCGTGGATCGCGACGAGGGTCCTCGCGAGACCTCGATGGAGGCGTTGGCCAAACTGCCCGCGCGCTTCAAGCGGGGCGGAGTCGTCACCGCGGGCAACGCCAGTGGCATCAACGACGCGGGCGCGGCGCTGGTGCTCAGCACGGGCGCGGTGGCCCGCGAGCGTGGCCTGGCGCCCCTGGCGCGACTGGTCTCCTGGGGTATCGTCGGCGTAGATCCCACCGTCATGGGCATCGGCCCGGCGCCCGCCATCCGCCAAGCGCTCAAGCGCGCCGACCTCACGATCGAGCAGATGGACCGCGTAGAGGTCAACGAAGCCTTTGCCGCGCAATATCTGGCGGTGGAGAAAGAACTGGGGCTGGACCGCGACAAAACCAACGTCAATGGTGGCGCCATCTCGCTGGGGCATCCGTTGGCGGCCAGCGGCGCGCGCCTCGCCCTCACGCTGATCTCCGAACTGCGACGCAACGGCCTGCATTACGGCGCGGCCTCGCTCTGCATTGGCGGGGGTCAGGGCATCGCCGCCATCTTCGAGGCCCTGTAACGGCAGACGGCCCCTGTAACGGCAGACGGCCCCTGCCGCGATACGCTCTCGCCAGGGGCCGCCGCGTGCGCTGCCGCGAGAGGCTGCCTATACTAGGAGGTGGTGTGCTTGCGACTCTTCCGTTTTGACGCTGGCGTCGGGCGCACTCTCGACGCCTATGGCAGCGAAAACCTCATTCTCTCCCCAATCGCTCGTCCCGCTGGCATCACGCAGGTGGGCTGCATGTATCTGCGCCCCGGCGGCGTCGTTGGCTATCATCAGGCCACGATGCCGCAGCTCTTCCTCGTCGTGGCGGGCGAGGGCTGGGTGCGCGGCGAGGCGCCGGAGCGCACACCCATCACGGCTGGGCATCTGGCCTTCTGGCAGGCGGGTGAGTGGCACGAAGCTGGCAGTGAGCGCGGTATGACCGCCATCGTGTTGGAGGCGGAGACGCTCGATCCGGCACGCTACCTGACGGAGATATGACACGATGATGACGGCGTTCAAGCTGGGGTAGCTGGAATGAGGCCCATCTCTAGCACAGCCACCACAGAGGCGACTATCGCACCCACACAGCGGGGTCGACGGCGGCGAAGACGGTGGTACAATGTGGCTTCAAGTCCAAGCCGTGACGATGAGGATGGCACGTGACCGAGCCTGCTGACACCCGCCTCCCCAACGCCGCCAGTCTCCCGCCAGAGGAGCGGCGCGCGCGCGTCCATACCGCGCTACTCGCATGGTACATTGCCGACGGCCGCGCCCATCTGCCCTGGCGCCATACGCGCGACCCCTACGCCGTGCTCGTCTCCGAAGTCATGCTCCAGCAGACGCAGGTGGAGCGCGTGCTGCCCAAGTATCAAGCGTTCCTAGCGCGCTTCCCCACCCTCGCGGCGCTGGCCGAGGCCCCGATCAGCGCGGTCATCCAGGCGTGGGCGCCGCTAGGCTACAATGTCCGCGCCGTACGGCTGCACGCCATCGCGCGCCAGGCGGTGGAGCACTATGGCGGTGCCCTGCCCGCTACGCTGGAGGGGCTGCTCGCGCTCAAGGGCATCGGGCGCTACACCGCGGGCGCGGTGGCCTGCTTCGCCTTCGGGCTGCCAGTGGCCACAGTGGATACCAATATCCGCCGTGTCCTCTGGCGTGTCTTTCGCGGCATCGAGCCAGCACGCTGGCCCACCGGCGAGATCGCCGCGCGTGGGGCGCTGGTGCTGGCCGAGTGGGCGCTCCCGCCAGAGGCTGCCTACGATTGGCAGCAGGCGCTGATGGATCTCGGCGCGACGATCTGCGGCAGCCGACGCCCCGCCTGCGAGCGCTGCCCACTGGTGGCCTGCTGCGCCGCCTACGCCGAGACGGCGCGCGTGACACTCTTCCCCTCCGGTGAGGCGCTGACGCGCCTGCGCGACGAGCGCGCCGCGTCTATGGCGAGCATGCCTCAAGATGCCACGGCAGGGCGTGTCGCCGCGCGCCCCGCCATCTCCGCCGCGGAGCCACGCCACACGCGCCAGCGCGCGGCCCAGCGACCCTTCACGAGCACACCGCGCTACTTCCGTGGGCGCATCGTAGATGCCCTGCGCACCCTCACGCCAGGGGCATCACTGCCGCTGGCGGCGCTTGGTCCGCGCATCAAGCCCGACTTTACTCCAGAAGAACTACCCTGGCTGCGCGGACTGGCGCGCGGATTAGCGCGCGACGGGCTGGCCCGTTTGGTGGAGGACGCGGTTGAGGAGCGCATCTCGCTGCCATGAGGGGCCAGGAGACGCGAGCGTGCGCGGTACAATGCGGGGTACAAGCGGTACAAGAGGCAATCGGATAGCTAGAGGCGGACGACAGTGGGCACGCGCAACGTGGCGTGTGAAGGAGGAGGGCGCGAGCATGCTCCAGGGTGAGAAGGTGCTTCTACGCGCGTTCAAGCGCGAGGATCTGGTGCGTAAGGCCGAGTTTGCCAACGATCCCGACTACATGGTGCTTGTCAGCGACGATCCTTGGCGGCCAGAGTCGTTCGAGGAGATCGAGGCCCGCTACGAAGAGCGGCTGGGCGAGGTCGGCAACGGCAGCGTCGGCTTTGCCATTGAGGCTGACGGCGTCTACATTGGCCACTGCACCCTCTTCCGCTTTGACGAGCTGGCCCGCACGGCGATGCTGGGCATTGGCATCGGCGACCGCACCTATTGGGGTCATGGCTACGGACGCGACGCCATCGGTCTGCTGCTCGAGTATGCCTTCAACTTGCGCAATCTGCGACGAGTCTGGCTGACGGTGAATGCGACCAACGAGCGTGCCTACCATGCGTATCGCGCCTGCGGCTTCGTCGAGGAGGGGCGCCTGCGCCATCATGTCTGGCTGCGTGGTACGTATGATGATCTCGTGACCATGGGCATCCTGCGTGAGGAGTGGGAGGCACGGACATGACGGAACACACGGGCGACACGCCGCTCCCGCCGAGCACACTGCGCGAGGCGCAGGCGGCGGTGGACGCGAGCATCCAAGCACTGGGCGGCTACTGGCC
>JADMIN010000445.1 GCA_015478575.1 Ktedonobacterales bacterium
ATAGAGGCCGGTGGCGCTGGCGAGCGAGGCATCCACCTCCCAGACACCATACCACCGCTGCCATACCCACTCCTTGAGCGAGACGAAGCGCGCCGCCGAGGCAAAGATGTGTGGCTGCGTCGCGCTCAGCCAGAGCAGCTTGGGCAGCGGCGCCATGGCGTGGATGGGGGTGCCTGTGCGCGCGTAGAGCGCCTGGCCAGTGGCGGAGGCCCAGAGCGCGTGCGCCTCAGCTTCGGCGCGCCCATCCATCCAGGTCATGGCGCGCATGAGCGGCGCGCCATCCGCCGTCACGGGGAGGAGGCTATGCATGGCGGCGCTCAGGCCCACGCGCGTGATGACGTAGCCGCGCGCCCGCGCATCCGCCGCGACGCGCGCGAGGGTCCCAGTGGTCGCGGTATAGACCTCGGCGGCATCCTGCGCGGCGGCACCCGTCTCATCCTGCCAGAGTGTCAGCGCCTCAGCGGCACGGGCGATCTCGCGCCCATCCATGTCAAAAGCAACGGCCTTGACCGTGGTCGTGCCCATATCCACGCCGATCGTACAGCCTGGCTGATCCATGACATCTTCTCCCGCGCCCGCCCTACGCCTCCACCGCTGCGCTCGGCGGGGGAATCGGCTCGATCTCGCCCAGTAGGAAGATATAGCAGAGGATGCCGACAAAGAGCACGATGCCAGCGATCAAGAAGCCAATGGCGAACGAGCCGGTGCTGCCAACGATGAAGCCTGTGACGATCGGCGCGGTGATGCCCATCAGGTGGCGTGCGGTCCAAGCGGGGCGCGAGCCGCGCCTCGCGACGTGTCTGAGGGCGGTGTGCATAAAGCATGCCGCTAGTGGGATGGAGTGGCGCGGTGCTGGTGGGATGGCCTCGGGGCAGGCTTTACCGCGCGGCTCGCAGGTGCTCCAGCGCGTCGAGGCGGGCGAGCAGGGTAATCTCATCACCTGGGGTAAGGGTGGTCTCCGGCGGTGGCAGGCGCCGCGCCTCTAGGCCACGGCGCCGCCAGACGACCAGGGCACCCTCGCGCGCACGAATGGCGCTGATAGCGCGGCCCGCGAGCGGGGATCCCTCGGCGAGGGTGAGGGTCTGGGCGGCGAAGAGGGTGTGACCAGCGGCGAAGGCCGAGTTGATGTCGCCGATGGCCGCGGCGGCGGCGAGGGTCGGGCTGGCCAGTTCGGATGTGCTGTAGGCGGTGTGGATGCCAAAAAGCTCCGTCATCTTCTCGGCGAGGGCGTCGCTAAAGACGCGCAGCACGATATGCACGCCAGGGTTGATGCGGCGCGCTTCGAGGGCGATGTGGAGGTTCATCTGGTCATCCGAGGTGATGGCGGCAAGCGCGGACGCGCTCGTGATGCCCGCCTGCCGCAACAACTCGCCATCGCGCGCGTCGCCGTAGAACACCTCCACGCCCTCCAGAGCGGCGATGTCGCGGCGGAAGATCTGGGACGTATCATCGGTGGTGATGATCACGACACGCGGACGCGGCTCACGGAGCGCGAGCCACGTCGCGACGCGGAAGCCCACCTTGCCCAGGCCACAGATGAGGATGGTCTCGCGCGTGGTCTCGTCCGTCGCTGGCCGCGGCGGGTGGGGGGATGCGCTGGCATCCATGTCCGTGTCCGTGCCTGTGCCCGTGCCTGTGAGCGCCGCGCGGGCCATCGTCAGGGCACGCAGCGAGCCGACCAGGGTGAGCGTCGCGCCGGTGCGCGGTGTGTCGGTCGCGGCAAAGCGGCGGCCACGCCCGCCAGGGGCATCCTGTATCTCAAGGATACGCACGCCGAACCGCTCCTCCAGCTTCGTGTGCGTCTCGATAGGTGGCGCGTCCGCGCTGAGTGGCATGTGCGCGACTCCGAGCAGTTCCTTGCCGTCGCCCACGGGCAGGACATAATCAAGGTCGGCGCTGACCGCGGCGGCGGCGAAGGTGGGCGCGGCCAGGGCGGACGTGCTAAAGACCGAGTTCACGCCAAAGTGGCGCTCCAGATTGCGATCCAGTTGCTCACTAAAGGCGCGCAGGATGACCCGGATGCCAGGTTGTATCGCGCGCGCGGCGAGGGCGATTTCGACATCCAGCAGATCGTTATCTATCGCCGCGACCACCGCGCGGGCATGGATCAGCCCGGCACGGCGTAGCGCGGTCGGCTCGCGCGCATCCCCCACCACCACGGGCACCCGCAAGGCAAGCGCGCGCGCGACAAAGGCATTCTCCCAGCGTGGCTCGATCACGACCACATCGCACCCCGCCTGAACCAGTTGTGTCACCACACGCACGCCGACGCGACCCAGGCCGCAGACGATGACGTGGCCGCGATAGGTGGAGGCGAGCGCGACCTGCCAGTTCTCGATGTGGCTGCTCTTATCCAGCAGCAGGCGTCCGAATCGCAGCACGCTCTGCACGATCAGCACGAGGCCGAAGATCGGCACGAGGAAGAAGACGAGTTGACCCGCGAGATCGCTGGGTAGGTTGTGGCTGCTCTGGAAGGCTAGCAGCTTGAGGGACTCGTAGAGCGAGGCCGCGAAGCCGCCATGGTACGCTTGCTGGAGGTACAACGCGCCGACAAGCACGACGATGATGAAGCCGAGCAGTGCGCGGTACGACTCGCGTAGCAGCGAGATCGCGTCATACAACTCTGCCCGCGCCAGATGCGCGAGTGAAGGGCGCCGCGAGACCGCTGTCGTCCGTGCCGCTGTCGTCCGTGCCGCTGTCGTCCGTGCCACATGCGCTCCCTTTGCCGCTCTCTCCGATTGCCGCGCTGAGAGCATACGCGCTCGCGCCGTGACATGCAAGGAGCGAGCGGCAGGCGCGAACGCGGTGCGCCTTGACGCGCAAGCGGATGACGGAGGAATGCGCGCGAGCCGCGGCGACAGAGACGCCCCGGCCGTTGGCCAACTTCAAGAGCACGTGGGCGCGCCGCTGGATGCGCGCGGCGATATGTCCGCGTCGCACGATGGTCTGGGTGCGTGTGCGCTCGGCGTCAGACGCTGTGAGTGGCTGGGTGGAGGTGGGCATGCAAGGCTCCTTTCTGGAGCCTCACCATATTACCTCCTCTCAGATCACTGTGGACTGAGTAGTATTCTCCCTATAGTGTACCCCAGTAATTGGACAGGGGTGTATGTTAAAGGAGCAGGAGGTGA
>JADMIN010000446.1 GCA_015478575.1 Ktedonobacterales bacterium
GAGCCGCGCCGCCTCATCCCAATCCAGCCAGGCAAACTGCCGGGCTACCGTGGGCGGGAGTGCCTCGCGGATGGCCAGCAGCAGCCGGGCCGATCGCTGCTCGTGATCCTCACCGTAGCGCTCGCGCATCAGCGGTTCAGTAAGGTGGGAGAACGGGCCGTGGCCGAGATCGTGCGCCAGCGCGGCCACCTGAAGCGTCCGGTCGCGTGGGCGCGCGAGGCGTGCGAGGTGATAGACGCCCAGGGCGTGATCGAGCCGTGAGGGAAAGGGCGCGCCAAAGAGCAGATGCCCTGGCACATCGGAGAGCGAGACCCCCGCGAGGCGCCGGAAAGGCGCCGTCGCGATGAGCGCGGCGGCCCAACTGGCCAGGTGGATCGTGCCGTAGAGGGCATCCTCCCGCGCGCGTGCTGAAGGAGGTGGGTGCGTGGGCGGCTCTGGTGTGGGCTGGGCCTCGTGCCGCTGATGGCGCTCCGCTGGCTCGGTGCTCATGACCCGCATCCTCTACCCGCCGACGCGCTTATCAGGCCACGAATGGGAAGGTGCCATGCATTTCACAACATGTATCTTCACCAATGGCCCCAGGCATCCGTCACAGGGCCACACGTGGTGGCGCGCGATATTGGCTGTGCTTAGTTGTCGCTATGCCCTTCAGGGCCGCCATCCCAGCGATACTGTGCGGGCAGGGCATCGGGCGCGAACCCCTCATTATAGATACGCTGGCGTACAAGATAGCGTACGAAGATGAGTCGGCGCTGGACGACATCCAGCCCTTCCGCGGCGTCTACCGTCGCCTCCACCGAGGCAAGCTCGCCAATGGGGGGAAGCGCCGGGAGGGGCAACGTGGCCGCCGCGCGCTCTGGCAGGGGCGGCGGGATGGGCACGCTTACGCTCTCACCGCGCGTATGGCCAGAGACGACGCGCTGCCGCTCAGCCTCAGCGGCCACGGCCTCAGCGGCCGCACGCACAGCGGCGGCTTCCGCCCGCCGCAGACGCATGACCGCGGCCACACGCGGGCGCAGGAGCTTGCCATCTTCCAGCCAGTTCGCGATGCGCATCGGTCTCGCGAGGGTGGCTGGCGCCGCCGCTGGTGTCGGTGGGCGCCCGCGCGCGCCATCCTGGCTGCTGGCATGGAAGGAAAATACGTGACTGAGCCGATACATGAGGCGCCGCACCATCGAAAGCCCCCTCGCTTCTCCTTCTCGCCCAACACTGCCCTCATAGCCGCGGATGTGGCTCCGCATGCGTGGCGCGCTCTGGCCCGATGGCGCACGAGTGTTGCCAGTCCCGCTCTTCAGATAGGGGGATAGTAGCATACCGGTTTCCGGGGCGTCAAACTCCGGGCGGGGTGTACTAGCCCGCGCGGAGGCCACGCGGGTCGAGGCCCGCTTGTGTGTCAGGGTGGCCTTGTCGGCCATGAGCGCGGGCGACCACACAACCTCGCGTTTAGCCGTTGGGTTCGGTAATGCTCGCGATCTTCCAGACGTTGGATTGCTTTACAAAGGCCAGGGTTCTGGGTCGCGTGACCATCTGTGTGCCCACTCGTACCGCGAACTGGGTGCGTAAGGAGGCGGTAGTGTCATCGGGCAGCACGGCATAGGTCGAGAGATCTGGCTGGCATCCAGCGATCTGCCCTTGGATGAGCGCCAGTTGCTCCTGCTGCTGGGCCTGGAACTGCGCTTCGGTGACGCGAGATTGGATGCTCGATGCGAGATGAGCATACGCGGCGGTATAGTTGGCAGCGGCCAGCGCCTCGCAATAGCGGTCGGCGACCTGGAGCGGGCCGATATCGGTCCCTCGCAGTGAGGTATCAATGCTCTTGATGCGCCAGGTATCTCCTTGTTTGACGAGCGTGATAAAGCCCGTCAAGGTCTTGTTGCGCGTCATCTGGACGGCGAACCGGGCGGTGTTGTTGTTCAGATCAAAGTTGATGCCGGTGCTGTTGCCGGTCTGAAGGCCGCAGCTTTGGACCGGCCCATCCACTTGGTCTTGAAGCTTGCTCGCTTGTATGAACTGGTCGGAGGTGAGCTGGGATTGGTACTGGCTGGAGAACAGGGAGTACGCGGCCACATAGTTCGCCGTCTTCAGGTCGCCGCAATACATCTGGACCACCGTGATGGGCTTGGCCGCCTGGATACCCGCGTAGATGACCAGCCCCACGAGGAGCGCGCCGCAGAGGACGAGCAGACCGCCAACCACTCCGAGGGTGATCCAGAGGCCACGGCGCGATCGCTTGGGCGGCGGCGGTGGCGGCGGCGTTATAGGGTAGCCGTCAGGCGGTGGTGGCGGCGACGGTGGCGTTATGGGGTAGCCGCCAGGCTGTGTTGGGTCGTCTGGATTCTGTTGCATGCCCACGGCATCCCTCCATCACATACGGTAGCCAGCACGGCGGGGGTAGACGCGCCGCCGAATTGGCGCGCGACTTGTCGCCGCTCCTCCGCGTGCCGCTTGTGGCCGACAACAGCGCCCGCCCACAATGAACGGTGGCGCGCGGCTGGCACCAGTATCGCATATACGCCCGATGGCCGCGAGCGCCGATGGCCGCGAGCGCCGATGGCCGCGAGCGCCGATGGCCGCGAGCGTGCGGATTGGGATCACCCGCCCGCAAGCAGCCGAATTGTACTTGCGGGCGGTAACGGTCTGTGGCATAATTCCTGACACGGGGTCACTCGTTCGGGGGCGAGCACTGACCGGACCCGCGCGAGGGCGCCTCTCCCCTTAGTAGCACCAAGAGCCGGGAGATCAGCCATGGAAGAAGACGACGTGGGCATACAACGTGAGCTTGGCCACAGACACTACGTTCCATGCGCGCGGTGTGGCAAGATGGTCGCCTCGCAAGATACGATCCTCATACCTGGTGACGCGCTCGAAGACCACTCCGAGTACGCGTATTTGTGCATGGACTGTCAGGCGGCGCTGGCCGACGGCGAGCAAGACCTGCCTCTCCCACCGCTCTAGGAGAGGCAGAGAGCGGTGAGCGGAGCAGTGTTGGCGCGTGGATGGTCTCTTCGGAGGTCGCTCGCGTGAGGCGCTGGAGCGCTCGCGTGCGGCAGGCGCCCGCGCGGCATGCGAAGCGAGCGCGCCAGACTCATGAGCGGATACGGCCCGCCGCACTGAAAAAG
>JADMIN010000447.1 GCA_015478575.1 Ktedonobacterales bacterium
GCGTATGGTGCTGTTCGTGGCCATCTGCTCGATGAGCGTCATCATCGCGGCCCGGCTTCTGCTCGTGCCCTTCTTCGCGAGTTCCTACCTGCCCGCGTTGACACCACTCTGGCTGCTGCTCCCCAGCGTCTTTGGCTTCACGGTCTACAAGACGCTCTACGGCTATCTGCTGGGGCGCGGCAAACCAACCGTGGGCGTATTCTCCGCCGGCTCAGCGCTTCTCGTCACCATTGCCCTTGATCTCCTCTTGATTCCCCGGCTGGGCATCGCTGGGGCCGCCATCGCGTCGAGTGTTGCCTACTGTGTCAACGGCCTGATCGTCCTCATCGTCTTCTCACGCGCCAGCGGCATCGCACTCGCCGATGCCCTGGTGGTGCGACGGAGCGACCTCGTGGAACTGCGCGATGATGCCGCTCGGTTTCTCCGTCGGCTGGAGCAGCCGCACTCTCGTGTACGCCGCGCCGCTGGCCGTGGCGTGCCGCCCGTCGCGCCGCGCTGGCTGGCGGCGATGCGGGAGCGCACGCGCGGGCTGTGGATCTGGCTGGGCGTGGGTATGGTCATCGCGGCTTGGGTCGGCATGCTGGTCTCCCAGCTCAACCCCACGCTGTTCATGCTCGCGCTAGTGCTCGGCCTTGCCCTGCTCGCACTCACCAACCGGCTCTGGTTGGGTGCCGCCCTGCTCGTCTCCGATATCACCCTCACCGACTACTATCCGCCGTTCGCCTCATCGCTGAGCCTGCGTACCCTGCTCGCCGGGGCAATGGTTTTCGCCGTGCTCCTCGCCCTGGCCCAGCGCCGCGCCACGCTCAGCCCCAGCACCGCGCGTATGCTCGTCGCCATCACGGTCTTCTTCCTGCTCGCGACCGCGAGCAACCTGCTCAAAGGCGGCGCGACACTCACCTTTCTGCGCCACAGTCTGGCGGGCGCCGCGGCTTTGATCTTCCTCGCGACGCTCATACGGCGCAAGCGCGATCTCCTCTTTGTGCTGGCGCCGGGGGCACTGGTGGCGCTCCTCTCGGCCTCGACCGCGTTCTTGCAAGTCTTCGCGCACAGTCCCGCGACGCTGGCCTCCGCCGCCGCCCAGGCGGCCTATGGCGCGCGCGGGTTCGGCCTCTCGCAGACACCCATCGCTTTTGGCAATGGCTTGGCCCTCCTGGCGGTCGTCCTCTCAGGCCTGCTGCTCTATGGCAGGCCATCCCGTCCACAGGCCCTCGCCGGCTGGCTTCTGGTTGTGGTGCTGGCCGCCGGCGCCATCACCAGCGGATCGCGTTCCGTCCTGCTCGCGATGGAGCTGGCGGCAGCCGTGCTCGCGTTGGGGCAGCGCCTTCGGCTGCGCATCATCCTGCTGGTGGCGGTGGTCCTCCTCGTCGGTGGGACGCTCAAGCTCACGGCTGCCAGCGCTGGCCGCGGCAACCTCACACTGGGCGGGGGGGACGCGTCGCTGGTCGGGCGCTCGGCGGGTGATACCGAGATCAGCACTGGCTCACGGCTGGTGCTGTGGCAGGCTGGCCTCCTGATGGTTGCCGATCATCCCGTCTTTGGCATCGGGTATGATCGTTACCTGTCGCTCGCACCGCTCTATCAGCCACGTGTTGATGCCCAATTGCTGGACGAGCGGGGTGTGGGTGGTACGCTTGGACGGTACTTTCCCCACAACGACTTCCTGAACGTGTGGCTCTCGTTCGGCACGTTCGCCTTCCTCGCCTTCCTCTGGATCTACCTCATCGGCATCACCGCCGCCTGGCGCACGTGGAAGCGCGCGCGCGATCCGTGGCTCCGCGCCATGGCGATCGGCTGCCTCGCCGCCCTGATGGCCTATAGCGTCCACGCCTCCCTGCATAACGCCTATGATGATTCGCTGCTGCTCTGGATACTGTTGGGTCTACTCCTCGCGCTAGAGAAACTGGCGACGATGGCGCACGACGCACGGAGACCCGCCTAGGCGCGCTGCTTCCCGATGGCGACACGCGCTCTGAGAGACGTAGGTATCACAGCACAGACTCGTAGACCGCACGCAGCCGCTCAGCCACCGAGCGCAGGGAGTAGCGCTGTACCACGGCATCACGCGCGGCGTGCCCCAGCCGCGTGCGCAGGGCCTCATCCTCCAACACCCGCGTGAGCGCTTCAGCCAGCCGTTCCACATCCCCCGCCGGCACCAACACCCCAGTGCGCCCATCTTCCACGATTTCTGGCGTGCCACCGACACTGGTCGCCACGCACGCCAGCCCCGCGGACATCGCCTCCAGCAAGGCATTTGAAAGCCCCTCACGCTCGGAAGCCAGCACGAAGAGGTCCGCCGCTTGAAGATAACTCACCACCTGATCGCTGCCGCCTGGCAGATGAAGGGTGGGGAGCCTGAGTTGCTCGATCGCCGCGCGCTCCGGCCCGTCGCCCAGAAGATACAACTGCGCCCCTGGGCAGCGACGCCGCACCAACGCCCACGCTTCGGCCAGCGGGCGCACCCCTTTCTCGGCGGAGAGCCGCCCGACATACACAGCGAGTGGGCCATCTGGCAGCCCCAGGCGCGCGCGCCGCGCGAGGCGCTCATCCGCCGGCACGGGCACGAAGAGATCAGTATCCACACCATTGGGAATATGCACCAGCTTCTCAGGCACAACCCCGGCGGCGGTTAGCTGTTCAGCGATCTCCGCGCTCACGCAGAGGAAGCGATCCACCAGCCGGGTGAAGAGGGCCATGCGCACGCGCCCCAGCGGCTTCGCGAGGAGCTTCGGGATGTCGCCCATCGCCCCACCACCGAGTACCTTGACGATCACGGGGCGGCGCAGCAGCAGTTTAGCGAGCACGGCGGTCGTCGTCGGCGAGAGCAACTCGTGGGCGTGCAGGATATCCACCTCACGCCGGTGGCGCCAGAGGATGCCAAGCGCGCCAAGCGTATAGCTCACCGACTTCAGCACGTGCCCGCCGCGCAGGCGCACCCGATAGACACGCGCGCCCTCCACCGCCGAGAGCGGCGCGAAGCCTGGGCCGGGCAACCGGCGCGTGATGACCGTCGTATGCACTCCCAGCGCGGGCAGCACGCTAGTGAGCGACTGGAGCTGCCGCTCGGCGCCGCCGACGAAGGGATGGTATGCCTGGATGAGGGCATAGACCCCTAT
>JADMIN010000448.1 GCA_015478575.1 Ktedonobacterales bacterium
GCGGCAAAAAGGCCCAGGTCACGTGAGAACACGCATCCTGGGCCACACGTCCTGGGCCGCCAGCCGCTTTGGCTCCTCGGAGAGGACTCGAACCTCTAACCTTGCGGTTAACAGCCGCCTGCTCTACCATTGAGCTACCGAGGAATGGCGTGCCGCCGCGCTGTGCGCTTCGCGGCCACGCGAGCATAGTATACACGGCCTGAGAGAGACCCGTCAAGCTGCCCGGCAACTTTACCTGGTGGGCATGCGCCCAACTGGCAAGGGCACTGGGGCCGCGAGCGCCGAGCCGCCCGTGACCCCAGCCGCCGCGCGCTAGGCGCGTGTCCCGGCAAGCTCGCGCCGCGCTGGCGTCGGCGTCCGCGCTGCTGGCTTGCGTCGGAACCAGCGGCGATACTCCCGCGTCTCCCACACCGTCAGGAACATGCTGGCGTTGAAGATCGAGGAGTAGGTGCCCGACATGATCCCAATCAGCAGCGCCAGCGTGAACTCACGGATCGTCACACCGCCAAAGAGCGTCAGTGCCGCCAGGGTGAAGAGCACGGTCAGGGAGGTATTCAGCGAGCGTGACATCGTCTGCACGAGGCTGGTATTCACGATCATCTCGAACGACTCTGAGGTGCGCCGACTCATGTTCTCGCGGATCCGGTCAAATACCACGATGGTATCGTGGACCGAGAAACCGATCACGGTCAGGATGGCCGTCAGGAAGAGCGAGTCCACCTTGAAGTCGAAGAAGTGGCCGAAGATGGCCCAGAGGCCGAGTACCACCAGCGCGTCATGCAGGAGCGCGATGATGGCGCTGGCGCCGAAGCGCAAGGCCTGGCGGAAGCTACCGATGTGACGGAACGCGATGCCGATATAGATCATGATGGCCAGCGACGCGGCCAACACGGCGAAGAAGGCGTTGCGGGTCGTCTCATTGGCGATGGAGGGGCCGATATTCGACTGCGTCTGCACATAGGCCGGGCCGAGTTGCTGATCCATGGTATAGAGCACGCGATCCAGATCAACATACCCCTTGGCGGTCGTATTGCCGGTGTGGAACGCGGTCTGGGTGTTGACGGTGTAGATTTGGTTGTTCTGGCCGATGCGCACGCTCTCGACACTCACCGGAGATGTCGCGCTGGTGCTGGTGGCGTTGCCCCCCGACGTGCTCGCGCCCGGCGTGCTGGTCGCGGTCGCGGATGGGGTCGCGGTCGGCTGCGCCTGGCTATTGTCGCTTACCACTGGGGCGGGGCCGGTCGGTGGCAGGTTCTGGAGCGCGTTCTTGACGGCATCCGGCGAGGTCACTGGCGCCCCAAACAGCACGACGATCAGGGCGCGCGTGTCTTTGGAGCCGGGGTACGTTACCGAGTAGTAGGTCTTTGCCGCCTGCGGATTCGCGGGTAGGTTGGCCTTCGGGTCGCTCAACCGCTGGATGATCTGCGCGACTTCGTCTTTGCTGATCGAGTGGTTGAGCATAATGTAGACATAACGATGAGGCGCGATGCCGCCGTTCAGGTTCGTGCCGGAGTAGACCTGTACGTCCTTGGCGCCCGCCTGGCGGAAGAACTGTGCCACCTGCGTCGTCGTGACGGTGTTGGAGGCGAAGCCCATCTGGATGCTTGAGCCACCGGTGAAGTCAATGCCGAGGTTTAGCCCCCATACGGCCAGCGCCAGCACCCCCGGCAGGATGATCGCCAGCGAGATGCCGAAGAACCAATACTTATAGCGCGTCAACTGATACACGGTCTACTCCTCCATGTCGCTCGCGGTGGTGCGCACCGCGCTCGACACCCCAGTCGCCGGTGTCGTGCCATTGCGCCCATCGCCAGCGGGCGCCAGATGTGGTACATCTCGCGTTTTCACCGCCGCGCCAGTGCCCGCCAGCACGGCGCGCGGCTGGCGCACGCGCGAGCGCTCGCTGGGCCGGTACCGTGGCAGGTTCAGCGCGTGCGTCGGCAGGCCGTAGAGCATGGGATGCGTCGCGATGCCGGAGAACACCAGCAGGTGGAGGAAGTTGCGCGTCACCACCACCGCGGTGAAGAGGCTGATCGCCACGCCGATGGCGAGGTTGATCGCGAAGCCGACAATCAGGGTCGCGCCGAAGTTGCTGCCGAACCAGTAGAGGATCGCGCAGGTGATGAGCGTCGAGGAGTTGGAGTCGCGGATGGACGGCCAGGCGCGCTTGAAGCCAAGGTCAATCGCCGCGGACATCGTTCGCCCAGCGCGTAACTCCTCTTTCATGCGCTCGAATATCAGGATATTCGCGTCCACCGCCATGCCAACGGTCAGGATCATCGCGGCGATGCCGGGCAGCGAGAGTGTCACCCCCAGCAGTTTGATGACCGCGAAGAGGAAGAGCGCGTAGAGCACCAGCGCGAAGTCCGCCAGCAGTCCTGGCAGGCGGTAATAGACCAGCATGAAGAGCACGACCATACCGAGGCCGATGAGGGCCGCGCGGATACTGAACTGGATCGCCTGCTGGCCCAGCGTCGCCGCGAGCTGTTGCTCGCTGACGAGTTGAAGCGGCAGCGGCAGCGCGCCATACTTCAGGATCGTCGAGAGGTTCTGCGCTTGGTCAATGCTGGGGATGCCGGTGATCTGACCCTGCCCGTCAATCTCGGACTGGATGACCGCCGATTCGATCACCTGATTATCGAGGGTGATCGTCAGGTACTGGCCGACGTGCGTGCGAGTGTACTCCGCGAACTTGCTCTTCGCGTCGCCGGTGAAGGCGAAGGTCACGACGGGCTTGCTCGTTTGCTGGTCCAGGCCCGCGGAGATGGAGCCGACGCTCAGGTTCGCGCCAGTGAACTCGACCTTGTACTGATTGGGCTGGACGATTGAGCCAACCTGCAATGGTGAGCCACCGGTGTCAATGACATTCATCTGGCCGGTCTGGCCCAGCAGCTCGCGCGCTTGCTGATCGTCCTTCAGGCCCGGCAGCTCGATCACGACGCGATCGCTGCCCTCCTGTTGCACCACCGCCCCGTTCACGCCTAGTCCCTGGCTGACACGGCGATTGATGTTGTCAATCACCGCGCTCATATATTGCGCTTTATCGCAGTTTTGCCGCTGCGGAGGGCACTGGGCCTGCATGACGAACTGGATCCCTCCCTTGAGG
>JADMIN010000449.1 GCA_015478575.1 Ktedonobacterales bacterium
CAAGGCGTCGAGTGCCACACGCAGGTGGCGCTCGCCGTCGGTGACGGAGAACGCGCCCGCCAGCAGGGCGCCAAGCGAGACGACATCGCGCTGCCCCGCCTGGCCTTGTGAGGAGATGAGTTGGCCACTCTTGTCGAGCAGCAGCACATGGCCAGCGCCGGTATCGTGGCCCAGCCGACCCAAGACGCGGGCGATATTGCCCAGCTCACTTTCGGAGATGACGATGTTCGCCAGTTGCTCCATGCTGCCCTCCTTCACGCGCGCAAACCGCTCTCGTCCGCCAGGATGCCAACGCCAGGGATGCCGACATTATACTGCCTGTGCGTGGGAGCCGCTATGCCAGTGCGTCACATGTGCTATCGCGCTGGCGGCGACACGGCGCGATTAGCGTGTGCTGACGTGGCATGCTGACGTGGCATGCCGACGCTAGGCGCCAACGCTAGACTGGGGGCGCGAGACCGCGATGGACGGAGTGGAGGATGGCTGAGCGTAGCAGCTCGATGGCGACGTGGTTCTCGCCGCCCTCTGGCACGATGATGTCGGCGTAGCGCTTGGATGGCTCGACGAAGGCGATGTGCATCGGGCGCACCGTCGCGAGATACTGGCTGACGACGCTCTCCACCGAGCGTCCGCGCTCGTTGACATCGCGCAGCAGCCGCCGGATGAAGCGTAGATCGGCATCGGCATCTACGAAGACCTTGACATCGAAGAGGGCGCGCAGGCGCGGCTCGACAAAGAGCAGGATGCCCTCGACGATCAGCACGGGACGCGACGCCACGGGAATCGTCTCTGGCGAGCGGGCATATGTGGCGAAGTTATAGACGGGACGCTGGATGGCCTCGCCGCCAATCAGCCGTCGCAGGTGCGCCAGCAGCAGTTCGACCTCGATGGCGTCGGGATGATCCCAGTTGATGGCGGCGCGCTCAGCCTCGCTCACCTGTCCGTACTCGCGATAGTAGGCATCCTCCGGCAGCATCGCGACACGCGCTGGCCCAACCGCGTCGGCGATGGCGCGCGCCACCGTCGTTTTGCCCGCGCCCGTGCCGCCGGCCACACCGATCACCAAGGGCTGGGTTGGTGAAACGTGCTCGCCCACGCGGTTCTCCTTGTCTCTCGCTCATGGTCTCTCACTCACGATGGGGGTCCGCTGGCGACAGGCATGCGCCAACGATAGTCTGAATTCAGTGATCCCCGGCTTCAGTATGGTACACGCGGGAACGACGTGACAATGCCGCGCGCCGTGCTTTACGGATGGGGCGAAACAGGATACACTACCAGCCAATCTCGCGGGCACCATGCCTGGCTGAGATGGTCGCTGGGCTACCCGCGAACTCGTCAGTCTCACTGCGATTGTCGGAGGAACACCATGTCAGATTTCGTGCCTCTCTCAGTGGCTGCCGGCGAGGCAACACGTGACACCACAGGCGAGCGGTCGCCTCTCGTTGTGCTGAATCCCGCTAGCCGCCGCGGGCGCCACCTGCGCGGCGCGCTGGAGCGGGCGCTGGCGGGCGGGCGTGGTGAGTTGATGCTGACCGACAGCCCCGGCGCGGCGGAGCGGCTGGCGGGGGAGGCGGCGCGCGCGGGGCGCGGCATCGTCGCCGTCGGCGGTGATGGCACGGTCGCTGAAGTGGCCAATGGTATTCTCGCGTCTGGCGTCCGCGTGCCACTGGGCATCATCCCGGCGGGCAACGGCAACGACTACGCCTTACGCACACTGGGTCTGCCTGTGGAGCTGGCACGCGCGCTGGAGATCGCGCTCACGGGGGCGCCGGTGGCGATGGATGTCGGGCAGGTCAATGGGCGCTATTTCATCAATTCACTGGGGGTGGGGATTGATGCCAATATCGCGGCGGCGGCGGAGCGCATGAAGCGGCTTCCGCTGTTGCGTGGGCAGGCCCTCTACTACGCGGCGAGCCTGCGTGAGTTGCTCTTCCACTACGACCGCTGTCCAGAGCTGCTCGTCAGTTGGGATGGGCAGGCCGATGAGCGGCGGCTCTATGCGCTGGCCGCGGTGAGCATTGGGCCGACCTATGGCGGCGGCTTCCAGATCAATCCCGGCGCCGACCCGCACGATGGTCTCTTCGATGTCTGCGCCATCTGGAAGCCTAGGCGCGCGCGTGCGCTGCGGCTGCTGCCGATGATCGAGAAGGGCCAGCATCTCGATCAACCGGAGGTCAAGCGCCTGCGCGCGCGGCACATTCAGATGGAGGCGCGGCAGCCTATCTATGCGCATCTCGATGGCGAGGTCCTCACGGCCGAGCGCTTCGAGGCGCGGATCCTGCCAGATGCGCTGCTGGTGCGCCAGGCGCGGGCCTGAAGGGGACGGCAAACGTGGCCCGTCGGATGGGTGAGTGCCGGTTTGGTCTAGCCCAAACAGAAGAGGCTTCTGAAGAGGCGCGCGGCTCTGCTACACTCTAGAGTTGGGCCGGTCGCCGCGCGGGCGCGCTGGCCCGCGACGAGTGTCCGCGCGCCCGCGGAATGGGGAGAGTATGCGCGTGCCGAGAACCCGCAAGAGCACCTCCGCGACCGATGCTCAGCCGAGCGCGCCAGCGACACCACCCGTGGGCCACGCGCCACGGGAGGCGGCCGAGATGTATCAGGATACGCAGGCCGCTGAGGCGCGCGCCGAAGCACTGCGCGAGCGTATCCGTGCCGCGGAGCACGCCTACTATGTCATGAATAATCCGCTGCTCTCGGATGCCGAGTTTGATGAGTTGGTGCGCGAGTTGGGGGTCATCGAGGCGGCGCGCCCGGATCTCATTACGCCGGACTCGCCCACGCAGCGCGTCAGCGGCGAGGTGGCCGCTGGCTTCGCCAAGGTCGAACACCTGACGCCAATGCTGAGTCTGGCGAACGTGCGCACGCCGGAGGAGCTGCGCGCCTGGCAGCAGCGCGCGCAGAACGTGCTGCCAGAGGTGGCGTTCACGTACGTCTGTGAGCCGAAGATTGATGGCCTGAGCATGAACCTCACCTATGAGGGGGGGATGCTGGTGCTGGGCGCTACGCGGGGTAACGGTGTGGTGGGCGAGGACGTGACGGCGAATGTGCGCACGATTGGTGACATTCCGCGCCACCTCACGCCCACCGATGCGCTCGCGG
>JADMIN010000450.1 GCA_015478575.1 Ktedonobacterales bacterium
GTTGCGATCGGTGCCGGAATACCACTCGTTGCTGCGCAGCTCGGGTGCGCGCGCGGGAGGCTTCGCCATCTAGGGGATGAGCCCGGCTCGGCGGGCCGCGATCACGGCTTCGTAGCGGTTCGAGGCGTTCAGCTTGCGCATCGCTGTGGACAGGTAGCTCTTGACCGTCGCCTCGGTGAGCGCGAGTTGGGCGGCGATCTGACCGTTCCTCTTTCCGAGGGCGACCTGGGCGAGCATGTCGAGTTCGCGCGGCGACAGCGGCGACGGCACCGAGACCGACATGCCGTGCGGCAGGATGCGGCGGCCTACCGCATCGAGCCGACGCGCGATCTCGGGATCGGCCACGGCGCGCCCGAGCTCGCGGAGCTCGGCGTACAGCTCGCGCAGCTCGAGCCGTTCGGCCGAGAGCGGATCGGGATGGGTGAGTTCCGGGCGTTCGGTCTCGAGCAGGGCGAGCCTGCGGTCGACCTCATCGGCCACCGACAGCTCCCAGGCCAGAGTTCTCGACACCTTGAGGGTGTCGCGCACGATGCTGTCGCCGAACTGGGTCGCGACGCGGTGGCCGCCGTAGAGGACCGCGCGCACCCGACCGTCCACCACGACCGGCACCGGCGTGGCGGGCGCCTCCAGCGCGAGCACGCGATCCGGGTGAGCGGCGCGGTGCTCTTCCACCGCCTCGCGCACGAGCGTTACCAGGTCGTGGGGCGCGGTGCGCAGTTCCAATTTCGCCGAGCGCGCGCGCGCGGCATCCACCAGATCATCCACCAGCCGACTCAGCCGCTCGGCCTGCACCTCCATTCGGCCCAGCAACTCCTCCTGCGTGACGCGCATGGTGCCGTGCCCCGATACGGGCGCTCCCGATACGGGCGCCAGAGCGCGCGCGGCCTGGCGGCGCGCGAGTTGGGTGGTGATTTTGATCGTCGTCAGGGGCGCGCGCAGCTCGTGGCTGGCGATGCTCAAAAATTCGTCCATGCGCTGGGTGGCCTCCTCGGCGCGGTGGCGGCTGAGCAACGCCTGGCCAGCGGCCAGACTGACGATCATGTTGATGATCAGCACGAGGATGACGCCCGCGGTATCCTCCACATGGTCGAATGCCAGCGTGCGATAGGGCGGCAGCAGCAGATAATCCAGTGGAATGACGCCCGCCCAGGTCGCCACCACCGCCGGGCCGGATCCCCACGTCAGCGCGGCCACCACAATGGCGAAGATCAGCAGCGCCTCGGGGAACTGGAACCCTGGCGTGAACTGCAGCAGGGCCACGCTGGCGCCAAGCGCGATCAACTCGATCAGCACCGCCATCACGTAAGAGAGCGCACGATGATGGCGCCAGCGGCGCGGCAGCGGCGCGGGCGGAAACGTGTTCCGCTGGAACCAGCGCCGGAGCGCGCTCGCCACCTGGTTGAGCCGCGCGCGTGACTGGCGTATGGCCGCGCGCTGGCGGCGAAGCGAGATGTGGCGTCTGGAGATGTGGCGTCTGGAGATGTGGCGTCTGTGTGAAGGGGCAGTCTCACGCGCGCCCGTGGCAAACTGGCGCTCATTCCCCGCTCTCACCGATCAGCCTCCCGCGGGCCGTGGCGTCCCACGCCTGCCCGCCGCCTGTGGTCCGTGTCGAATGGGCCGCACCTCGCCCACCATCATGTTCACTATGCCACATCCGCGCGCCGCTGAGGTAGTCAGAATGGCGTAAGATGGCGACGAGGTAGCGTGCGCATGGTACACTGTAGGCGCGGCGTGCCTGCCACGCATGCCGTGGTGTGGATGGTATCCGCGCGCGGCGTCTCCGGGGCGCACGGCGCGTGGAAGGATGGGGGGTGCTATGTCTCGCTCTGGCCCAAATGGTCCTCGCCAGGGGCCTTCTCGCTCCAACTGGGACCGCGAGCCTGATGTTTCGCGTGGGGACGCGCGCGATGGGCGCCATCGCTCGTCCGCGAACTCGCGCGACCGCTCGGCAAGTCGCCGCGATGGCGGCGGCGCGCGCGCCAGTGGGCGCGCGGAAGGCTCGCGCACCACCCACCGCAATGAAGACCGCTGGCGAGACGACGATGGCAGACGCGATGACGATGGCAGACGCGATGACGATGGCAGACGCGATGACGGTCGCTGGCCAGATGATGAGCGTTGGCGCGATGATCAATCCTGGACGGGCGAAGAGCTATGGCCAGGCGATGATGCGTGGCCCGAGAGTGGGGCCCGTGGGGCGGTCATGGGCATCAAGGCAACATCCCGCGGCGCGAAGTCTCAGGGCAAGCTCGACTGGCGGTTCTGGTTCACACGGGAGGCCTGGCAGCTCCCGCTTCTGCGGCAGTGGCCAAGCCTGCTGCGGCTGCTGGCGGTGGCGGCGCTGCTGGGGAGCTGCGTCGGACTGGGCATCTTCAGCGTGCGGGCGCAGCCTGGTGGGCAGGGGGGGCTGAATAGCGGCTTGGCCAACCTCAATACACGGCGCGTAGGGCCGGGCACCCCCACCCCCAACCTCTATCAGTCCGATCCCTGGACGCCGCCACCGTCCGTGTCGACACCAACGCCACGCCCCAAACCCTCGCCGACCGCCAATCCGATCCAGTTCCACCCGGCGCTCGCGCCCTCAAACGCTATCTGCCAATCGCCAACACAGCAACTTGGCCCACTAAGCGTGACGCTCGACAACAGCCAGAGCGGCGCCCCCGTGAGCTGGGTGCTGGCCATCGCCACCGGGCCGAACGGGCAGCCGTGGGCGACAGCCGATAAGACCAGCGGCACCATTCCCGCGCGCGGCAAAGACCAGGCGACGCTCACGGTGGATCCCACCCTCTGTGTTCCCCAGGGCAATTCGGGGGCCGTGACCTATCAGGCTGGGGTGACATGGACACCGGGCAATGGGCGGACACCGCTGACGTTTACGGTCGTTCCGTGGTCGCCGGGAACGACGCCATCGCCAACAACTTCGCCATCACCGACAGCTTCACCATCGCCGACCCCCCCCAAGCCGTAGGGGTCGCCCGTTACCCTCCCTGGCGCGGGGAACCGTGGGGGGACGCGCGGGAGACGAAAGCCGCGCCAGGGAGGGTTCACCTCCTCGACGCGGCTTCCGCATGAAAGAACGAAAGAAG
>JADMIN010000451.1 GCA_015478575.1 Ktedonobacterales bacterium
GCCGGCGTCTCCCCGCTGGCGCGTGAGATCGTCATCACCGGCGCGGATGGCGGCCAGGAGCCAGAGGCGAGCGGTACCAGGCGGTATGTGCGTAGCCTGCCGATCGAGCGGGCCATGCACACCGACACGCTACTGGCCTACGCCATGAATGGCGAACGCTTGTCACCCGAACACGGGTTCCCTGCCCGGCTGGTCGTCGCGGGGTGGTACGGGATGGCGGCGGTCAAGTGGGTCGTGCGCATCGAGGCCAGCACAGAAGCCTTCCGCGGCTTCTATCAGGCCGATCGCTACATCATGCGCTCGCCGACGCAACAAGAACACGACGCCACACCGCTCACGCTTGCCGCCGTCCGCTCGCTCATCGCCCAACCGACCGCCGCGGCCCAGATGTCCATCGGCGCGCATGTCATCCGCGGGTTCGCCTGGTCAGGCGCCGCACTCATCACCCAGGTCGAGGTCAGTGTTGATGATGGCCAGTCGTGGGAGCGAGCCACGTTGGCGAGCGAGGCCAGCCGCTATGCCTGGCGGCGCTGGGAATATGTCTGGCGGGCGACCGCCGTCGGCCCCGTCTGCCTGAAGAGTCGCGCGACCGACGCCGAAGGCAACGTCCAGCCAGAAGAGCCAGTGTGGAATCGCCTCGGCTACGCCAACAACGCCATACAGGCGGTGCGCGTCACCGTCATCTAGGGGGGAACCCACGCAGGTTGAGGAGCGCGCTTGACGCCCGTTACGCGCCAGGCACACGCCCACGCAACATCGCGGCGCCCGCACCGTGAAGCGCGGCCATTCATCGCCCTCGCCAGTGGACAAGCTTGCCAGGGAACGGGTACAGTGCGGAGAGGGCGCGGGGAGCCACCCCCGCTCGTGAATACAGCGGGGATGAGAGACTCCCCCACAGGAGGTGCCAGTGCCACGAGAGATGACGGAGCTGCTCACCCACCCAGCGGTCGAGCTAGCGGAACTGATCCGCGCCGGAGAGGTGCGCGCGCGTGAGTTGGTCGAGGCCGCGCTCACCCAGATCGAGGCGCGCAAGGACCTCAACGCCTTCACACTGGTGGATGCGGAGGGCGCGCTCGCCGCCGCCGAGGCCATCCAGCCAGGCGATCCACGCCCCTTCGCTGGCGTGCCCCTTGCCATCAAGGAACTGAACGCCGTCTCAGGCCAGCCGCTGACGATGGGGTCCGGCCTCTTCGGCGATTTCCGCCCCTCCTATGATGCCTATGTCGTCCGGCGGCTGCGCGACGCTGGCTTCATCTCCGTCGGACGCACCGCCGCGCCAGAGTTCGGCATCGTGCCGGTGACGGAACCGCGCCGCTTTGGCCCCACCCGCAATCCTTGGGACCCCGCGCGCACGCCCGGCGGCTCCTCTGGCGGCGCGGCGGCGGCCGTGGCGGCGGGCATTCTCCCGGTGGCACAGGGCAGCGACGGCGGCGGCTCGATCCGCATTCCCGCGGCCTGCTGCGGGCTGGTCGGACTCAAGCCCAGCCGTGGGCGCGTCTCCTCTGGCCCCGATCTGGGCGATTCGTTCCTCTCGGTCAATGGCATGCTCACCCGCACCGTCGCCGATACCGCCGCCATCCTCGACGTGCTGGCTGGCTACGAGGTCGGCGACGCGACATGGGCGCCACCACCCACCGAGCCTTTCGCCCACGCCGCCACCCGCCCGCCGCGCCCCCTCAAGATCGCGCTCACCATCGCCTCGCCCCTCGGCACGCCGGTGGATCCTCTGAACGCCAGCGCGGCGCGCGATGCCGCGACGCTCCTGGCCTCCCTTGGCCACACCGTCGAGGAGGTCACACCGCCCGCATGGGAATCCACCGAACTGCTGCCCTTCTTCATGGTGCTCTGGGCCGGGGGCATCGCCGCTATGACCCGCTGGGGCGCACAGATCACCGGGCGCGCGCCCGCGCCCGCGCTGGTCGAGCCGCTGACGTGGATGTTCTACGAGCAGGGGACCACCCTCACCGCGGCGGACTACATGGGGGCGATGGCACAACTCCAGGGGCACGCGCGCCAGCTCATTGGCTTCTTCGAGACCTATGACCTGCTGCTCACGCCCACGCTGGCCCAGCGCCCGCTGCCCATCGGCGAGTTGAATACCTGTGGCGAGAACCCCCTGGCGGAGTTCCAGAAGGCGGCGCTCTTCACGCCCTACACGGCGGTCTTCAACGTCACTGGCCAGCCCGCCATCTCGCTGCCGCTCTACCAGGGCACCGATGGCCTGCCGCTGGCGATCCAGCTCGTCGGGCCACCGCTGGGCGAGGGTTTGCTGCTGCAAGTCGCCGCGCAACTCGAAGCCGCGCACCCCTGGGCTGACCGCCGACCCTAGGTGGCGGATGGCCTCGTACTACAGTCGCGCCTCTAGGAACTTGGCCCGCGATTTTCCTGCTTCGTACCAGTCGACCGAATGCCTGGTTAAGCGGGCCACGCCGGGTTTCCCTGCCGTTGCGCAAAGTTGTTTGTATAAGTGCGACTGTAGCACTAGAAGAGGGTCAATTGCTGTGGTGGCGCATCCTCGTCGAGCGGCGTCTCAGCCCCAGGGAGGGTCAGGCGACGCGCCTCCGCCAGCGCGGCGGGGAGGGCACGCGCGAAGTCCTCGACAATGGTCTGGCGTAGCTCCTCGCGGTGCAGAACCGCGGCGGGATTATACATCGCCACCACCACGCGCCCGCCGATACGCTTGGCCTGCCCATGGATGGCGCTGATGCTCTTGCCACGGAAGAAGCGCGCGGTGGCGAAGCGCCCCAACGTCACGATCACGCGCGGATTGACGGCGGCGATCTGTCGTGTCAGATAGGGGGCGCAAGCCGCGATTTCATCGGGCAGGGGGCTGCGTCCTTCGGGCGTGCGATGCTTGACGACATTGGTCACGTAGACGTTAGCACGGTCGAGTCCCGCCAGGGCGAGCAACTCATCGAGGAAGACGCCGGACGGCCCGGAGAAGGGCGCGCCACGGCGATCATCGTAGCCACTGGGCGCCTCGCCTATCAGCAGCACCTCAGCCCGCGCGGCGCCGCTCCCCGCCACGCCCCGGTGCGCCCCCTGGTAGAGGTCGCAGCGCTGACACGCCTCCACCT
>JADMIN010000452.1 GCA_015478575.1 Ktedonobacterales bacterium
GCAGCACTCCCAGCCCGACGCCGAAGATGCCGCCGACACGCAGAGCCGAATTTCCAGACGATTGCTGTGGCATGTACCCTCCATGAGCAGAACCATGCGCGAGCGAGCATGGAGCGACACACCACGGCGGCACGTCCAAGCCCACGCTCCCAACGCATCGTACTCGTAAGCCTTACGTTTGGCAAGCCCCGCGGGGTGCGGCATCTGGAGGATGGACCGGAAACTCAGTTCATCGAGGGGGCATCGCCGCCGTCGTGGCGTGGCGGGAGGTAGCCTGGCCGCTCGCCAGACGGCGCGGGCCGCGGCGTGTACGGTGGAGGCGGCGGAGAGAGCGGCCAGGCACCCGCCTGCCCAGGAGCACGCGGCAAGCCGCTCATCCCCGGCATATCCATACGCGGCGCGATGGGCGGGAGCGCGGGCGGAGGCAGCGGCGCGCTCTCGGCGCCCCGCAGGCCCGCCAGCGAGCCGAGACCCCAGCCGATCAGCCCGGCGCCGAACTCCTGCACGAGCAAGCCAGGCAGCTCCAACGGGCGCAGCGGGCCGGAGGGATTGGCGGTGAAGAGGCCCGTGACGGTGCCATCGGCATGGGCCACCAGCGTCACGACGATGGTGAGGACTATCCAGATCAGCCCACTGACCAGTGCGACCCAGCCGCCCGCCACCATGCCCGCCTCGATCCGCCCGGTGACGTAGGCCGCGAACCGCCCCGCGCGCCAGCAGAGCGCGAGCATGATGGCCCCGGTCAGAATCATGGCGAGATAGGTGGCGACCAGCGTGGGGACGAGCGGCCCGAAGATGAACTGGGGATTCGCCGTGCCATTGGCGAGGGCGCGTTGCGCGCTGCCGATGGTGCCCCAGTTGGCGAGCGCCGCGGCGGCGGAGACAAACACCTGCGCGAGCGCGAAGATGCCGGCGATCCCCCCGAACGCCCACCCGTAGCGCCGCGCCACCGAGCGCAGATCCATGCCGGGTCCTCATCTCTCTTCTGACGCGCGGGCGCGTTCGCGCGCCGTGTCGCGCGCCTCTCCGAGGAGCGTATCCTGGCCACGAGGCCAGCGTCAAGCGGCCTGCCGGCCCCATCATCCTCTCGCTCGCCACGGCTCGCGGAGCGTGGCCCGCGTATCACCGCTCGGTGCCATCCATACCCCCGAAGACGCGGTCGAACGGGCCATTGGGCGCGTCGGCGCCATCGAAGTCGAGCGCGCCCTGGCCGTTCATGGCCTGCCGCGCCGCGACGAGGCGGTCATAGAGCGTCTGGAGCTGGTCCTCATTGGCGAAGTAGAGGGTGAGCGAGCCTTTGCCCCGCGTGTTGCGCTGGAGGCGCACCTTCATCTCGATGGCGCGGGTGAACTCTTCTTCGAGCGCGCGGATCTCGAAGCTCTGCTGGTGCCCGGCGCCGCCGCGGCGGTCCGGCGTGAGGCGCAGTGCCGCCTGATTATAGCGGCGGGCCAGCTCCTCGGCCTGGCGCACACTCATGCGCTGGGCGATGATGAGCTTCGCCGCGTCCATGCGCTCGGCGTCACCCACGATCTGGAGCACCGCGCGCGCGTGGCCCTCGGTGAAGACGTTGGGGAGGGTGAGGAGGTACTCGCGCACCTCCTCCGGCAATTGCAACAGGCGGATGGTGTTGGCGATGGTGGCGCGGTTGCGCCCGACGCGCGCGGCGATCTGCTCCTGCGTCAGGTGGTATTCCTCCTGCAGCATGAGGTAGCCCTGCGCCTCCTCCAGCGGGTTGAGGTCCGCGCGCTGGAGGTTCTCGACCAGGGCGAGCTCCAGCATCAACTGGGGCGTGACATCGCGGATGACGACTGGCACGCGCTCCAGCCCGGCCAGCCGCGCGGCGCGCCAGCGGCGCTCACCCGCGATCAACTGGTAGAGCGGCTCCTCGTCCTCATCGCTCTCCACCACGGCCACGAGGAGCGGCTGGAGCAGGCCGAACTGCCCGATAGAGGTGGCCAGCTCCATCAGTTGGTCATCCTCGCCGGTGGGCGCGCGCGGCTGCTGGGGATTGGGCGTGATGGCGTCAATCGGCACCTCGAAGAGGACCGACGCGGAAAGGCTGGTATCCAGCAGCGTCTCGTCGGAGACATGGGTGATGGTTGGGCGGGTGGCGGGAGCGCCAGTGGCGGGAGCGCCAGGAATGAGGGCATCAAGCCCACGCCCCAGGCCGAATCGCTGCTTAGGCATGTATGGTCTCCATAACGGCCGCTCGTGCGATCACTTCTTCGGCGAGCCGCTTATAGGCGAGCGCGCCTGGTGAGCGCGGGTCATGCTCCAGAATTGTCTTGCCATAGCTTGGTGCCTCGGCCAGGCGCACGCTGCGCGGAATGATCGCCTCGAACTTCTCTCTGGGGAAGTGCTGGCTGATCTCGCTGACAACCTCGCCAGCGAGCTTGGTGCGCGAGTCAAACATGGTGAGCACCACGCCAAAGAGGTGGATGCGGGGATTGAGCCGGTCATGCACGAGCTTGATGGATTTGAGCAACTGCCGCATGCCCTCGAGCGCGAAGTACTCACACTGGAGCGGCAGTATCACGCCATCCGCGGCGGTGAGCGCGTTCACCGTCAGCAGGCCGAGTGACGGCGGGCAATCAATCAGCACAATATCGTAGTTCGGTTTGAGCGTGCCGAGGATGCGCTCCAGTCGGCGCTCGCGCTCCTCCATGTAGAGCAGTTCCAGATCGGCGGCGTAGAGATCCACCTTGGCGGGCAAGAGCCAGAGATTCTGGAGATCGGGATGCGCCTTGGTGACCTCCGCTGGCGTGATGCCCTCGGTGACGAGCAGCTCGTAGATGGATTGGTTGACCTTGCGCGGATCGCTGGCGGCGAGTCCCGGCTGCGCGCCAGGACCGTCGTGCGCCTCGAAGCCAAAGCCGGTCGTGGTATTCGATTGCGGATCGAGGTCCACGACGAGCGTCCGGCGTCCAGCGTTCGCCAGATAGGCGGCGAGATTGATCGTGGTGGTCGTCTTGCCAACGCCACCCTTCTGATTGGCGATGGCGAATATGCGTGTACCCGGCATTGGCATCGGCCCCCTTTCCTCTCGCGCGGCACGACATACGCACAGTGCGCGTG
>JADMIN010000453.1 GCA_015478575.1 Ktedonobacterales bacterium
TGATAGGAGAGGTGCCCTTATATCTCGCAAAGGCTCTGGCCCCCCGAGAAGATCATACCTAACATAGCCCATGAAGTAGTGAAGGAGAGTGCATATGGTTGCCATGCGTATCGAGGCCTATGACACAGTGAAACACCGCTCTGTTCAACTCTATGGCGAGTCATCCACCACCGCGTCATACGGCGTGATGGTGGATTTGTCAGCCGCCCGTGCCGCGCGGGAATGGACAAGCATGGGAACGTTTGCCTTGAGATTGCCTCTTCCACCTGGCATGTATCACCAGGAACTATCCGCGGCAGCGGGAGAACAGATGGAGCAGTTGCTCCAGCACCACATCGGCCAACCGACACGCCCAGCGAGTGATCTGCCGTGCGGCGATCTCTCTCGGCTACGTCGTCGCCATCGCTGAGTATGTGCGCGACACCCCCATCTCCGATGAGGGGCCTGCGATTGGTTTGCTGGTGGCGACCGTCTCATGGATTACACGTTACGCCAAATAGCGTTTACGGAAGATGCTCTCCCTCATGTGCAAGACTTTGACTGCGGCGCTGAACCGTGGGCACTCGAAGTCGCAGCTTATCTGAGGGATGCGGGCAGCGTTGCCAGGTGGATAAAATCTGGCACCGATGCCTGGCTCTACATGACGGCGGATGGTGAGCTCGTGGGCTACAGCACGCTCAGTGAGCGGCTCTGGCGATGGCCTAACTCCAAGAAGAGCGCGAGGATGCCCATCAGTGTGATTCCAGCGGTGGCGGTTCACCGGGATTTTCAAGGGCAACCTACCATTCCCGGAATAAAGCGCTACTCGGACCAAATCCTTGACCATCTCCGCTTTGAAGCACAACGCCACCATGAGCGGCTTCCTGTGCTAGGATTGTGCGTGCATCCCGAGAATGCCAAGGCTATTGGCTGGTACAAGCGGGCAGGATTTATCCGGCTAGAAGATGACTGGATGGATCGAGAGACGGGAACCGCCTATTGGCGTATGGCGCTGGACCTGGGGACAGAGGAAGAACAAAGCGGCCTGAAATCCACGCCACAAGCAGAGACAGCACCAACGGCACCTCAGCCGGAAGCGCCCGGTCAGCAACCTCCACACATTCGTGCGTCATCTGGACCTGCCGCGCTGAATGCCCCTTCAATATAGATCCAGCAATGGAGGGCTGACTGCCACTCGGGGGAGTCGTGTGCCGCGGGGGAAAAGCTGTCCGCGCCCCGATGTTCCCTTCCGCCCCACCGCCTCGTTCTAATATGGCAGGCGACGCACAAGAGCACCGGCCCGAGGCGTCCGCGTATGATGCGAAAGATACGTGGTGAGAGCGGCGCACAGCCCCATGGCTCACCTTGTCGCGGGTACCCTCGCATGGTACACTCGCTGAAAGGTGGCGGCCAGAGGCCCACGGCGATGCCCAGGGGCATGACGCCCAGAGGCCCACATATCGCGCGGCGCTCGCATCGCTGGCATGGGAAACGCTAGCGCATGTCGTGCGGGCGGACATAGCGGGCAGGTGCCGATAGGAGAAGAACATCCAAAACCATGTTGAAGAGGGGAGCATGCATGAAAATTCTGGTAGCTGATGACGACCGGGATATGGTAGATCTCCTCACCTACTGGCTTCGAGGTTATGGCTACGACATTGTACGCGCCTTCGATGGCGAGCAGGCGATTGCCCGCTGGCGTGAGGACAAACCCGATCTCGTTATCCTGGATATCGAGATGCCCAAGGTGGATGGCTTCGAGGTCTGCCGCCGCATGTCCGCTGAATCCAACTCGAGCGTGCTCGTCCTCACCTGTCGCGATCCCGAAGCCGATGAGGTGCGGGCGCTGGACTTGGGCGCGGATGATTATCTGCGCAAGCCCTTTAGCCCCAGACAACTGCTGGCGCGCATCCGCGCGGTCACCCGCCGCGCCAACGCGACCGCGCACGTCAGTTCGACCTCGGTGGTGACCGTTGGCCCCGTCACCCTGGATTCGATGCGCCACGAGGCCACACGCAATGGCTCGAAGGTGCGCCTGACGCCCATCGAGAGCCGCCTGTTGCATCTGCTGCTGACCCATACCGGCCAAGTGCTGACGACCGATGTGATCGTCGAGCGCGTCTGGGGCTACGACGATGGCGGCGATACCGGCCTCGTCAAGACCCACATTCGCCACCTGCGCCAGAAGATCGAGCCAGAGGCGAACGTGCCGCGCTACATCGTCACGGTGCCCGGCGTCGGCTATACCTTCATGTCACAGAGCGCCAACGAGGCGCATGCCTGAGCTATCCTGAGTCGCTTGGAGGCCCCGCTCCCAAGCCGAGAGCGATGGGGAAAGGGGTTCCCGCTGGTTGGAGGGGCGCGGTGGTGAATCCGCCGCGCCCCTCGTGTGCGCGATGGGCGTGATGGGCGCGCCCGAAGGAGGAGAGCGGCATGCGTGTCGTCATCTGGGCGGATATGGAAGGCATGGCCGGCATCGAGGCCTGGGAGCAGGTGATGGGTGGCAGCCCGCAATACGAGGAGGGGCGCCTCCTGATGACCGGCGAGGTCAACGCGGCGGTGCGCGGCGCCAAGGCGGCGGGAGCGGACGACATTCTCGTGATAGACTGCCACGGCGCGGGGGGCGGCTACAGCTTCAAGAGCCTGCGCCCGGAGCGGCTGGAGAGCGGAGCGAGCTACGTCCTTGGCCACGCCTGGGGTCGCTATGTCGAGCCACTGCGCCAAGGCTGCGATGCCGCGCTGCTCGTCGGCGCGCACGCGATGGCCGGTACGCCCGATGGCGTGCTCTGCCATACCGTCAGCAGCGAAGCCTGGCACAACGCGCGCATTCACGACCAACTCGTGGGTGAGAGCGGCATCACGGCGGCGCTCTGCGGCGTCTGGGATGTGCCGATCATCTTTGTCGCGGGCGATCGCGCCACCTGCAGCGAGGTGACGGATCTGTTGGGGCCAAAGGTCGTCACCGCGCCGGTCAAGGAAGGGCTAGGGCGCTACTCAGCGAAGAGCCTCTGCCACGCCGACGCCTGCGCGCTGATCGAGGAGCGCGTGCGCCAGGCGCTCAGCACACGCGATTGGCCCGCCCCCTACAAG
>JADMIN010000454.1 GCA_015478575.1 Ktedonobacterales bacterium
GCAGGCTGATGCCCCGCAGGATCTCGATGCGCTCACGGCCCAGCGGCAGCGACTTCGTGATGTCGCGCGCCTCCAAGGCGAGAGGCCCCGCTTCTGGCCGCTCCCCATCATGGGGCGCGGTGGCCGTCGTGGTGATGGGCTGCCATTCCTCCGTCGCGTCAACGGTCAGCCCCGCGGCGACGCCGCTCCCGCCCTCCTCGCTCCACGAGGCGAGGGAGCCAGAGGGTGAAGATTCCCGCCAGGCGCCAAGACTATGCGAGTGGACCGGTGGACGCGCTAGCGTGCCGCGGGAGCGCACGCTGCGCGGGAGCGTGTGTGTGGCCGTCGTGCCCCCACTCGCGGGTGTCGTGGTCATGCGCCAACCGCGGTGGCGCGCTGACTCTGGCTTCCGTGCCCTTGCGGGCAGCCGCCTCGCGCACGAGGTCGCGCAGCCCCAGCGCCACAGTCAGCAGGATACCGCCAGCCGCCACGACCACGAGGATGGCGCCGAGGAGAACCGCGTTGACGGTCGCGGGCGCCCACGCCCGGCCCGCTGGCTGTGTCGCCAGTGCGAAAGGCGAGATGAGCAGCCAGAGGCCCGCCGCCACGATCAGCAGCAAGGCATATGCGCCCGGAGGCAAGAGACGGTTCATGGCTGGCCCCCTCGTGTTGGCTGGAGGTATGGCTGCTGGCCCGTGTCCACGTGGCGCCGCTCGGCCAGGTCCGCGGCCAGCGACTGTGCCAGTGCCATGACCGCCCGCTCGAATTCATCGTTGCGCACGCCCCCCTCTTCCGGCGCCGCAAGCGCCATCTGGGGCGGTGTGGGCGTCTTCGCGTTGGTGTGCTGATCCCACGCCGCATGGGGGCGCGGCTCGATCACGCCAGCATCCAGCAGGCCACTGACAAGCGAGAAGGCGAAGAGGGCCAGCGCCACGATCGCCACCAGCACGACACCCAGGCCCACCCAGAACTGGTTGCTCGTCTGGGTGACCCAGCCAGCACCGTAGCCCTGATAGCCCAGCGCGAAAGGCGCGAGCATCAGCCATCCCCCCGCGAGCAGCGCGACGAGGCAGGCCGCCAGCGGCCAGAGATACCTATCGAGCCGAAGGTGTGAAACGTCCATTGATCGCATCCTCCTCTGCGCGTGGGTCATCGTGGCGCGCATCCGCTGGGGCGGAGGCAGGCGTCCAGATGTGGCCGCCGTTGGCCGTGTCCCCGTCGCGCCCATCCTGTTCAGCGAGCGGAACGGTCTCGCGACGTGGCGCACGCGCTGGCTCCGTGGCCCGCGCTGGCTCCGGCAGCCGATCGCCATAGGCCGCGCGCAGCGCCGTGAGCGCCATCGGCTCCAGCAGATCGCGCGCGATCGCCCGGCCGCGGTCCTCCTCGCGCCAAACGTGCGAATAGCGCCCATCCGCCAGCGCCGCGAGTCCCGCCAGCAGTGTCGGGTTGGCATCCTCACGCTGTGCCTCATCGGCGAGAGCCGCCAGCACCACCCCCGCCAGTGCCAGCCGTCGCCGCGACTCAGCATGCCGCGCCGTGAGCGCGGACCCAGCCCGCGGCGTCGCCACGTCCAGCCGCGCGCCCCCGAAGCCCGGCGTCTCAGTGAAGCCAGGCGACCCACTGGGCCGACCCGGCGCCGCCGCCGCACCCACCGGCACAGCACCCAGCCCAACGCCTGGCGCGCCGACCCGCATCTCTCCTGTGGGCGCGTTGCCCGTGGCGGCCACCGCTGGTGTGGGCGCGAAGCTCTTGATCAGCGGCACATCCTTCAGGAAGAGCGTCAACACGACGATGGCGCCGCAGACGAACAGCGAGACCCAGAACGCCGCGGTGATGCCGACGGCCAGCGCCTGGCGCGTGGACTCGAAGATACCATGCAACAACGTCGTGACCTGCGCCGTCACCTGTGCCGTGACCGTGGCGCGCACCTGCGCCGCAACCGCTGCCACCCGTTCAGCATATCCTGGGCCAGGGGCGACCGCCGCCGTCGCCCGCGCCACCGCCGGGGGCACCGCCCGCGCCACCGCCGCCTGGATCACCTGGCGCGAGACCTCGCCGCGATATTGCGGATTCACCAGCACCTGCTGGTTCGTCACCGCCGCCAGCGCCTTGGCGGGCAACGCGCGAGCCGCGGCGGGCAGGCGCGTGGCCAGTTGGCCGCTGACGGTGTTGTTGACGACCGAGCCGATCAGCGCCACGCCGAGCGTCTGGCCCATCGCGCGCAGATAGGTGACGGCGCCCGTGCCCACACCAAGCCGACTACGGGGGATCGCGTTCTGCACCGCCAACGTCAGCACCGGCTGCAACATGCCCAGCCCCAGCCCGACGACAATCATATTGCGGGTGACCTCGCCCAAGCCAGTGGTAGCGTCCATTCGCGCCAACAGATAGACGCCGAAGGCCAAGATACTCGCGCCGATGACGGAGAGGAACTGGTAGCGCCCGATCCGGGCAATGAGCTGGCCTACCAGCGTCGCGCCCAGGGCCAGGGTCAAGGTCAGTGGCGTGATGACCGCGCCAGCGCTAGTCGCGCTCTGCCCCAGCACCGCCTGGATGAAGAGCGGCAGATAGATGATCACCGCGAAGAGGGCCATGCCGACTGCCAGCGAGAGCAGCGACCCCACGGCGAAGATGCGGCTCTTGAAGAGATCCAGCGGCAGTATCGGCTCATGGGCAAAGAAACGCTCGATGATGAAGAATGTCCCGAAGAGCACGCCCGCGGCGGTCAGCACGCCGATGACCCGCGGCGAGTTCCACGCATAGGTCGCGCCGCCCCACGTCAGGCCGAGCAGCAGCGCGGCGGTTGCGCCCGCGGCGGTCAGCGCCCCGGCGAAGTCAATGCGGCGGAAGGCGGCGAAGCCACGCGCCTGGGTGCCGCGCACGGAGATATTGGACGGGAGCCACGCGATGATCGCGAAGAGCGCGAGCGCGCCGACGGGCAGATTGACGTAGAAGACCCAACGCCAACTCGCGTTATCCGTGATCCAGCCACCGAGCGTGGGGCCGACGACACTGGCCAGCGCGAAGACGGCAGTGAAGAGACCCTGCCAGCGCGCGCGCTCCGCCGGCACGAAGATATCGCCGACCAGC
>JADMIN010000455.1 GCA_015478575.1 Ktedonobacterales bacterium
GGGGCAAGGGCGTCCGGCGGCCGGACGGCACGGTCGGCGACCTGCTGGTCACCGGTGGTGCCGGTGCCCGCCGGCGAGTTCCTGATGGGCAGCGATCCCAAGCGGGACAAAGAGGCGCAGGGCGATGAGCAGCCGCGGCACCCTGTGACGCTGCCCACCTATCAGGTCGCGCGCTTCCCGGTGACGGTGGCCGAGTATGCGTGTTTCCTGCGCGCGGGGCGGAACGCGCCGACTGATTGGCAGGCGCAATTGGGCAAGCTGGACTATCCGGTGGTGAGCGTCTCCTGGCGCGACGCGGTGGCCTACGCGGCGTGGCTGGCCGAGCGTACGAGCCAGCCCTGGCGGCTGCCGACTGAAGCGGAGTGGGAAAAAGCGGCGCGCTGGGATCCGGCCACGCGCGTCGCACGTCTCTATCCCTGGGGAGACCAATTCGACACAGGCCGCTGCAACACCCGCGAGGGTGGCAAAGGCGGGACGACCCCGGTGGGGACATACGCGGACCGCGGCGATGCCAGCCCCTGCGGCGCGCACGATCAGGCGGGCAATGTCTGGGAGTGGACGAGCAGCCTTGCAAAGCCGTATCATTACAGTGTCAGTGACGGTCGCGAGAGCCAGAATGCTACTGGTAATCGTGTGCTGCGTGGCGGCTCGTGGTACAACCGCGCCAGGAACGCGCGCGCGGCGTACCGCTACGGCGGCCTCGCTCCCGTCAACGTCATCGGCGTCGTCCTCGGGTTTCGTCTCGTCCTCGCGGCCCCCAGCTCATAACGTAGAATCCTGTGATGCTGTATTCTGAATTCCTTCAACAGTAGATAGTTCTCGCCATTTGTTAGTTTACCTGCAAGCGCACGCTAAAGCAAGCGGTGATCTGGCGCGGCCTCGCGCTGGCCACCTACACGACCGCCATGCAGGCTAGCATGCTCGTCATGCGCGAGAGTTGGGAGGAGACATGGTGAAGCGCGCCTACGACCTCTACCCACAGGTCTGCGCCTTCCACAATCTGGTCTGGGCTGAGCGCACGGCCGCGCGCGGCAAGCGCGGGCGGCCGGATATCGCGCGGTTCGAATATCGGCTGGAGGATGAGCTGCTGGGCTTGCGCGATGAGCTGCGCCAGCAGACTTACCGGCCCGGCCCGTATCGCCGCTATATGGTGCGCGAGCCGAAAGCGCGCATCATCTCCGCCGCCCCCTACCGCGACCGTGTCGTCCACCACGCGCTCTGCCGGGTGATCGAGCCACCCTTCGAGCGCCGCTTCATCGGCGACTCCTACGCCAGCCGCCTCGGCAAGGGCACCCACGCCGCGCTCGACCGCGGCACCTTCTTCGCGCGCCGCTTCCCCTACGTGCTGCGCTGCGACATCGAGCAGTTCTTCCCTTCGGTGGACCATGCCATCCTCCACGACCGACTGGCGCGCGTGGTCGGCGATGCCGACGTGCTCTGGCTCTGCGACCGCATCCTCGCTGGCGGCACTGAATCTCCCGCTCCCCCTGTGGGGCAAGGGGTCGGGGGGGTAGGTCTGCCCATCGGCAACCAGACCTCGCAGTTCTGGGCCAACGTCTACCTGGACGCCCTCGACCAGTTCGTGAAACGCGACCTGCGCTGTCCCGGCTACGTCCGGTATGTGGACGACTTCCTGCTCTTCGCGCCCGAGAAGGCCACGCTGCATCGCTGGAAGTGGGAGATCATTGCTTTCCTAGCGACGCTGCGCCTGAGCCTACACGAGGCGGAGAGCGCGGTCTTCCCCGTCGCGACCGGCATCCCCTTCCTGGGCTTCCGCGTCTATCCTGACCACCGCCGGCTGCGCCGCCGCAACGCCGTGGCCTTCGCCCGACGCCATCGCGCGCTGGCCATCGGCTACGAAGCGGGCGCGGTCTCCTACGACCAACTGACGGCGAGCGTCCAGGGCTGGGTGGCGCACGCGGCGCACGGCGACACCTACGGGCTGCGGCGCGCACTGCTCGCGCGGACGCTTGCCGCCCCGGGCGCGGAGGTGGCCCGTGCCGGGCAATGAGTCGCCTATCTTTGCCCGCGGCTACGACCTGCTGCGCTGGTTGATCCCGCTCACACTCAAGTTTCCGCGGCAGCAGCGCTTCGTGCTGGCCGCGGCCGTGCAGCAGAGCGCGCTACGGCTACACGAGCGCCTGATCGAAGCGGCCCACGCCAAGGATGCTCCGCTGCTCGCGGCGCTGGGGAACGCCGATGTCGAGCTGGACAAGTTACGCCATTATCTGCGCCTCTGCCACGACCTGGACCTCATCACCGCTGGGCAGTATGAGCATGCCGCCGTCGGCCTCGCGGAGATCGGTCGCCTCCTCGGCGGCTGGCGCAAAGCGGCGGCGCGCCAGAGCTGATCCTGACTTCCCCCGCGGACCACGGGGGAGCGAAAGTACGGGTGTCGTTCCCATGAGGCATGCGAGCCGTTCTACACACAAGCGGCGCGCGGTGGGGAGGCGGCTTCTGCTTGCTAGCGCGCCGCGGGGGATAGGCCGGAGGGTGTGCTGCGTGGCGGCTCGTGGGGCGACAACGCCAGGAACGCGCGCGCGGCGTACCGCAGCGACCTCGTTCCCGACGTCGTCTACGCCCTCATCGGGTTTCGTCTCGTCCTCGCGGCCCACAACTCGGCGATCCGGCCGGCAAACCCGCGCTATGCACCGGCGGGCGGGGCCACATATCTGAGCTGGCGCGGCCTATCCCCGGCTGAGGTCCGCGGGTGACGTGCACGCCCCCGTGGCCAGCCAAATAGCCAACCTGCCCGCCTCCCGCGACCGGGGTTACCCCGGCACTAGGACTTGCGTGGTGAATCACCCCTGGTCCGACGCGCGGGGCGGGTGCCCTTTCCACTGAACCGCGCCCCTGAACTTGGGCACGTGAATGCCCCTCGTTAGGGGAGAAGAACCAACAACCGCTCGGCGCGCCACACGGCCTCGAACTCGGCGGTAAACTGGCGTGGCGCGCGCATGCTGATACCTCCTCTTGGACCCATCATACCCCAAGCCTCCTGTGCAAGCGTTGGGGCGCACTACAAGCTTGGGCTCTGACACTCCGCA
>JADMIN010000456.1 GCA_015478575.1 Ktedonobacterales bacterium
CGCGTATGGTGGCCGCTGCAGGCGAGATCCGGCTGGCCGACGAGCCAGAGATGATCATCGCTGACGCGCGGGGCACCTTCCTCCCCATTCCACATCACTACCAGCGAGAAGCCGTCGAGCACCGTCCAGAACTCGCCAGCTTTTTCGAGAGGGAGCGCCAATAGCGATACAGGGCCGATGGAGTCAACAGCGCCCTTCAGCGCGGTGCTGCTGTCACCCTTCTTCGCCGAGATCGTATGAAAGGATTTCCCAGTCGTGACCCTGGAACAGGCTCCCCAATACGCCATCCGCGGCATCGAGCGCATCTCCATCGGCGCGAAGGCCATCCCCGCGCTCGTTGCGCGGCCAGAGACAGCACAGCCGCGCCCCGCCGTGCTCATCCAGCATGGCTATGGCTCCTCGAAGGAGGATGTGCTGCCCATCGCGGTGATGCTCGCGGCATATGGCTTCGTCACGGTGGCGCCCGATGCCTGGGGGCATGGCGAGCGCCTGCCAGCTAGCGGCCCCAGTTGGATGACCGCGTCGTCGGCGGACCAATTCCTCACCGTCGTGCGCCACACCTTGGAGGATTTGCGCGAGGCGCTGGCGATGCTTGCCACGCTGCCAGAGGTGCGCGCGGATGCCGTGATCGCGGCGGGCTTCTCGATGGGCGCGATGGCCTCGCTCATTCTGGGGACAGAGGATGCGCGCGTCGCGGGCGTCGTCTCAGTGGCCGGCTCCCCATTGCCCGATCTGCTGACGGTACGGCTCTTTGGCGCCGATGCGCCGGGCGAGGAGGCCACAGCCTGGGCACGCGAACATGACGCCGTAGCGCATATCGGGCGGTTCGCCCCACGCCCGCTGCTGTTGCAGCATGGGCGCGCGGATGATATGGTCCCAGTGGCGGGCACCCTACGCCTCTACGAGGGCGCGCGCCCCTTCTACGCGACGTATCCTGACCACCTCAGCCTGCGGCTCTATGACCACACCCACTTTATCACGGAGGCGGAGGCCGGCGACGCCATCGCATGGCTTCTCGCGCACTTCGCGCCGCCGCCAGCGCAATAGCGCCACGGCGAGTTGGTCTGGTAGCGTCTGGCGGCCAGGCGAACGGTCACCTCTGTCCGCCCGCCGCCGCCCATCCGTGGGTATGCCATGCGCTGTCACACCATTCCAGAGAGGCCACCTCGCGGTGGCGTGGGCCTACGTGTGCTGCGCGGGGACCCGCGCCTGGGTAAAGATGCGGTCGGCATCCTTGTTGTCAATCTGCTGCTGGAAGCCACAGGCGCCACAGCGAGCGGTCGTCTTTTTCGAGAAGGCAATAACAGGGATGTAGAAGAGGGTGAACCAGCGCGTAGTGCGCACCCCCGTGTGATAGGCGGTCTGCTGGCACCGCGAGCACTGATACGCCTCTTGTCCCAGTACTTTGTTGCGCGACCGGATGCCGTAGACGATCATCTTCACTTCTCCTTTAGCTGGGCGCCTGTATTTCATACCACTTGGAGCGCGGCCCCCACGGCCCGCGACCAGAATACAGACGTCGCTCCTGTTTGGCAAGCCTCAACTTTGGGGACAATATGGCGACATCTAAGCTCTTTTCAGCAAACCTTCAGGTGCGAGGAGTAGTATATCGTTGTGCCAGGGCACTCAGCCCGGACAATAGAGGAGGATAGATCGTGTTTCAGAAGAAGTGGGTGCTCGGGATTGTGGGGGCGGCGCTGCTGGTGGTGGGCGTCGCTGGAGGCCTCGTCATGGCAAGCCAGCTCAATGCCTCCGCGTCCAGCTACGCGACCGCGCCAGCGACGCCCAGCGCGGCGGATAGCTACTGCCAGCTCTACTTGAGCAAATTGGCGAGCCAGCTCAACACCACCACGGACAAGATCGCGAGCGCCAATCAGGCAGCCATGCAAGCTGTGATTGACCAGATGGTGAAGGATGGCAAACTCACCGCCGATCAGAAGGCGAAGCTAGAGCAGCGCCTCCAGAATGTCGGTAAGAATCCTTGCGCCTTTCTGGCTGGGCGCTTTGGCGGCGCGGGACACTTCGGCCCAGGGGGCCTAGATGGCGCCCTCAAGAATGCCCGCGGCGCTATTGAATCCGCCGTGGCGAGCGCGCTGAAGCTGTCTTCCGCCAGCACGCTTGAGTCTGACCTGGCCGCTGGTCAGAGCATCTCAGCGATCGCGACGGCACAGCATGTCAGTATCAGTACGGTGAACTCGGCCTATCTCAACGCGGTCCAGACTCAGCTCAACCAGGCGGTGAGCAGCAAGCTCATCACGCAGGCACAGGCCACCACGATGTATACGAAGATCCAGAGTGAGGTGAGCAAGGGCCGCTATCCGCTACTTGAGGGTCGGCATGGTATGGGGCCAGCCCCAGCCAACACCTAGGAAGAGCGCTCCGTACCGCCCACCTTCGCGCCAGGTGTGCCACTCCCTGAGCCAGCGTGCTGACCCTAGGAGTGGCACACTACTGCCCGCTTGGGAGAGCCTTGACAAAGCGGCGCGCGGCGGGCGATAATCAATCGGGACTTTTCCCCTCGCGAATACCCGCACACAGGCACATTGGCACTCCTCTGGAAGAACCAGTCTTGGACTACCAGCCCATGTGTGTGGTATCATGCGTGCGGCCTGGGCAGTTACCGAAGTGGACAAACGGAGCTGACTGTAAATCAGCTGGCTATGCCTTCGGAGGTTCGAATCCTCCACTGCCCACCGCCCGGCGGCGTCTTGATGATGTCGTAGGGCTGTCTGGACGCCCGAGTAGCTCAGTGGTAGAGCGCAATCTTGGTAAGGTTGAGGTCACGGGTTCAATCCCCGTCTCGGGCTCCATAGGTCCCTCCGTCACCTGGCTCGTGGCTCCCGCCGCGGGTTGGATACGGTGGGACGTTTATTGTGTCCAAAGCCAGGCCGCGCGGCGAAGGGGATGCCGAAGGCGTCGGCAGTGTGCCTAGCGCGTCGCGGCCGCGGGCAGATCGAAGAAGAGCAGGAGGATTTTAGCCTCATGGCGAAGCAGAAATTTGTGCGGAACAAGCCGCACGTCAACGTGGGCACGATC
>JADMIN010000457.1 GCA_015478575.1 Ktedonobacterales bacterium
GATGAAGCGCCGCCTGATGAAGCGCCGCCTGATGAAGCGCCGCCTGATGAAGCGCCGCCTGATGAAGCGCGTCCAGCGCCAGAGGCAACCGCCACCATGCCTCCAGCGCCTATCATCGAAGTGGGGTTCGTCGCCGGGGACTTCACGGTGATCGGCGGGGCACCGCGTGTGCGGCTCAACGCTCCTGGCGGCTATGATGGCGAGGAAGCGCTGGCACGCGGTGGCGGCGGCATCCTGCGCTTCTCTGATCTGCCGCATCGCAGCGAGTTGCGCGTCCCTGATGGTGCGATCGTGCGCATCCGCCGGGTGGATGGCGACCTGACCGCCGAGCGGCTGGACGCCGTGCTAGAAGTCCAGTCCATCGAAGGCGATACGGACTTGGACCGTGTGGCCGTCGCCGACCTCCAAGCGGTGGATGGCGATCTCACCGCCGAGCGCGGCGGCAGTCTGCGGGTGGGCGCGGTCAGTGGTGACGCGCGCCTGGAAGCTTTCGATGATGCGTGCCTGCTCGGCAGTGTCGGCGGTGACCTGCGTGTGCTGGGCGTGCCCCGCTTGGCGGTCAGCCACAGCATCGGCGGCGACACGACCATCGAGCATTGCCACGATGTCACCTTATCCGGTGTCATTGGCGGCGACCTCCACGTCGAGCACGGCGCCGCCACCGTGCGCGTGCGGACCATTGGCGGCGATCTGCGGCTGGTGGATCTGGGCAGCGCCATCGCCACGCGCGTGGGCGGCGACCTGAAGGCCGAACACCTCACAGGCGCCATCGAGGTCAATCTGGTGGGCGGCGACGCGCGCATCCGCGCGGCCCGTGGCACCGCGCGACTGGGCACGGTGGGCGGCGATCTCACCGCGCAGGGGACACCGCACGGCATCCTTGCCGGGCACGTTGGTGGCGACGCGACCCTAGAGACCTCCCTGGCCGAGGGCGCCGAGTGCGTCGTGCATGCGGCAGGCGATATCGTGCTGCGCATGCGCGGCGAAGTCAACGCGCGCTTTGTTGCCCAGACAGCGGGCGGCGAGGTACGCACGCGGCTGCCCCTCGCCGTGGAGAAGGGGCGGCGGCGCAATCTGGTCGGTGTGGTCGGCACTGGAAGCGCGACCGTGACGTTACGGAGCGATGGCGGCGATATCCTCATTACCGCCGGAGAGAGCAGTGAAGGGAGATTGGGCATGAGCGACGATTTTGAGGGGCGCGGCCCTGAGGACCAGACCAAGACAGCGGAGGAGACCAGCGGCGCGCGCACATGGGAAGGCTCGTTCGGTGGCCAGCGCTTCCGCGTGAAGTGGGACCATGGTCCTGACCATGCTGGCTTCCACTTCCAAGGCCCTCTGCCAGAGGGCGAGGACCCAGAAGCCGCCAGTGCGCCAAACGCACGCGCGTTTGGCGTTGAATGGGAGCGCGGGCGTGGTGCCCGCACGTATGGCGAATACGAAGAGCGCCTGCGTGAGTTGGGCGAGAAGGCGGAAAAGGTGGCGCGCCGCGCCGGTGAGCAGGCGCAACACTACGCTGAGCGTGCCGCCCAGCGCGCGCGCGAAACCGACTGGGAGGCCGTGGGGCGCGAGGTCCGCACGGCCATCGAGAAGGCAATGCGCGAGTTGGAGGACGCCTTCAGCCAGGTGCGCGGTGAATGGGAGACGCGGCGCCCCGGCGGCGCCAGCTCGCCCGGCGGCGCGCGCCCAACCGCCCAGCGTGTGCGCATCGAGCACGACGACGAAGGTGACGGGACCGCCACGGGTGGCTTCGGCGCCACCCAGGCCGCGCCAGCCTCAGCGGTGGAGATGACCGCGGACCGCGAGGCACAGCGCCGCGACATCCTCGAGCAACTGCGCACCGGAGCCATCTCCATCGAGGAAGCCGAGCGCCGCCTCAACACCCTGCGCTAGCCCCGCGGGGCCAACCACGGCGGCCTAGCATCCAATCGTGCAGCGCGCGCTCCGCGTGCCTGAACGTTGGAGTCCCATGAGCGGCGGTCCTAGCCATAGGGCCGCCGCTCATGTCGTTCGCTCTCATCTCTCAGTCGCCTGTCTTGCCCTGATCCCACCCCCCTGGGCGTCGCGCAGGCCCTCTTCCGTGTGGATCAGCCACCCATCCGCACCGTGGAGTTCTGAGGCAAAGTGGCTACTCGCCCGGTCGGCTGTGATACACTGCCTGGGTGGTGGGAACGCATGTTTATATCTGTGGCGATGTTCATATACTATGGCGTAGATAGGCAGAAGATGTGGCTGATCAGGTGAGCGCCAATGTGGCCCTACGCGAGATCGTTGAGGCGGATTTGCGCGCGGGCGGCGCGCTCTCCGAGACGCTGCCTGGCTACATGGAACGCGCGGCGCAGGTGACGATGGCGCGTCGCGTCGCTGATGCCATCGAGTCCGGCAAGCACCTTGTCATCGAGGCCGGGACGGGAACCGGCAAATCCTTAGCCTACTTGCTGCCCATCGTGCGCTCTGGCAAGGTCGCCATCGTCAGCACCGCCAATAAAGCCCTGCAAGAGCAACTGTTCTATAAAGATATTCCGTTTATCCAGCGGCGCATCCAGCCCTTCAATGCCGCGCTGGTCAAGGGCATGGGCAACTACCTCTGCCTCGACCGCCTCAGCGACGAGCAGGCCTTCCAGCAGCTCGCGCGCAATCCCGCCTTCGCGCGCATGGAGGCGCTGATCGGCGAGTACGACCAGTGGGATGGCGACCTCGATCTGCTCGAACTTGCCCTACCCGCTGGCACACGCGGCGCCATCAGCGCTGACAGTGACCAGTGCGCTTGGCGCGCCTGCCCGCACTTTGGCGACTGCTATGTGCGGCGCATGCGTGAGCGTGCCCGCGATGCCCAGGTGATCGTCGTCAATCATACCTTGCTGCTGCTCGACGCCGCGATGGGGGGCTTCTTGCTGCCGGAGCACGACCTGATCGTCATTGATGAGGCGCACCACTTGGAGGAAGAGGCCACCCGTGCCTTCACCACCACCGTGACGCCAGGGCGGGTGCAGAGCCTGCTCGCCCAGCGCCGCCTCCGCGTCATCGA
>JADMIN010000458.1 GCA_015478575.1 Ktedonobacterales bacterium
CGCCGTCTCCTCCGCGACAGGATCGAACGCGCGCACCCGCGCGCCCGCCTCGATGAGCCAGCGCACAATATCAATCGAAGGCGCGTCGCGCATATCGTCGGTGTTATCCTTAAAGGCCAGGCCCAGCACGGCGATGACTTTGCCTTCGAGCGTGCCAGGACCGCCCAGCTCCTCCTCCAGCTTATCAATCACCACATGCCGCTGGTCGTCATTGATCTTCATCACCGCGTCAAGCAACTGTGGATGCAGCCCCGCCTCCGCGGCCATGTACGCGAGCGCCTTCACATCTTTGGGAAAGCAACTGCCCCCATACCCCAGCCCCGCATCGAGGAACGCGCGCCCGATGCGCTTGTCATAGCCCATACCCGCCGCGACCTCTTTCACGTCCGCGCCCAGCCGGTCGCAGATGCGCGCGATCTCATTGATGAACGAGATTTTGGCGGCCAGAAAGGCGTTTGAGGCATACTTGATCATCTCAGCGGTATAGAGGTCCGTGATGACGATGGGCGCGCGCAGCGGCAGATAGAGTTGCGCGACCCGCTCGGCGGCGGCGCGCTCCATGGAGCCGAGCACCACGCGATCAGGCCGCAGGAAGTCTTGCACCGCCGAGCCTTCACGCAGGAACTCCGGATTCGAGACGACCGAGATCGTGAGGGAAGCATCTTGCAGGTGATCACGGACAAGGGTCGAGACGAGATCACCGCTGCCGACCGGCATCGTACTCTTATTGACGATGACCGCGTCATCCGCGAGGTTCTCCGCGATGGAACAAGCCGCCGCTTCAACGAAGCGCATGTCGGCGTTCTCGCCACCGGCGACCGTGGGCGTGTTCACGGCGATGAAGATATATTCGGCGCCACGCATGGCCACGGCATAGCTGGTGGTAAAATGCAGTCGCCCCGCCTCAACATTGCGATGGACGAGCGAATCGAGATCTGGCTCGTAGATCGGCAGCTCGCCCGCACGAAGCCGCGCGATCTTCTCCGCGACCACATCCACGCACGTGACCCGATTGCCCAACTCAGCCAAACAGGCGCCCGTGACCAGGCCGACATATCCCGTCCCTACGACGCAGATCGTCTTCATTCCACTCTCCCTGACTGCCCCGCTGCCCAGCGTTTCAAGATCGCCGCGCCCCGCTGAAGAGGCGCGTCCCGCTGCGAGTAGGGTACGATATTTCGCCCCGCTCTCGCACTATGCCGCCCTACTTGGCTACCCATGTATGCTCGCCGCTTTGGATGCCCTACAGAATGCAACCCCCAACCGCTATGGAAGTAACGGCTTCAGGACGGCTGAGGGGCTATCCGCCAGACACCGCGCGTTCCCCATCGGCCATTTCCAGGCGTGCCCTCGCGCATCCACGCCCGCACTCATCCGCGCACGAATGGGTTGCCACGCCGCTCCTCGCCGATCGTCGTCGCCTCGCCATGGCCCGCATGGACGGTCAGCGCATCAGGCAACGTATAGAGCCGCGTCGCGATACTCTCATAGAGCGCGTCTTCATCGCCGCCAGGCAGATCGGTCCGCCCAATGCCACGCCGAAAGAGTGTATCCCCCGCCAATACCCACCAGCCTCCGCAGTGGAAGCAGACACCCCCTGGTGTGTGTCCTGGCGTGTGCAGCACACGCAAGCGCAGGTCGCCGATGGCAACCTCCGCCCCATCCTCCAGCGGCCCTGTCGGCACGGCCAACTGATCTGGCAACGGGTAGCCGAAGGGGACACCCATCGTGCGCGCGGCAGCCTCGTAGAGGGAGCGATCCGCTGGATGCGCCGCCACCACCACCGGCACGGGGGTCGGCAGCCCCGCCAGCACCGCCTCGGTCGCGCTGATGTGGTCGAAGTGGCCGTGGGTGTGGAGGATCGTCGTCACGGTGAGGCCCAGCGCGGTGATGCGGGCGAGGATGCGCTCTGGCTCCGCGCCTGGATCCACCACCGCGGCTTGGCGTGTGGTGGGGCAGGCGACAAGATAGCAGTTCGCCGCCAACATCCCAGTGGGGAGACACTCGAGCAGCGGCTCCGGCTGCCGCGCGAAGACCTCATCCTTCTCGATAGCGCTCTCCAAGGTCACACTCCTTCGTTCCTCATCATCCGCACATAGGGCGCTACGCTCCGCGGAGCGCTCTTGAGCGGCGCTCAGCGCACACGAGGGCGCCACAGTAGTGTAGCACCAAGACAGTGCGCGTGGCACCACCGACAGGCGTGTGAATACGTGATGCGCCCGCGGCACTGATGCCCACTGGTTGGTGTAGAGGGCGCATCATGCTACGCGCATTGACAAGCCACGCGCCCGCGCCGATAATTCCCTCAGTACGGGCGGGATGCCGGCGGCTGAAGTGGGTGCGCTGGCAGGAGTGCCTACCAGTCAGCACGCACACGGAGGACAGAAACACACATGCTACCATCGGCAGCCGCAGGGGGACTGCATCTCCCGCTGGCCTATATCGTCATCAACCTCGACCCGATCTTCTTTAAGCTCGCGGGCTTCGCGGTTCGCTGGTATGGCATCGCCTACGTCGTCGCCATCTCGGTGGGCCTCTGGTTTTTGCTGCGCTGGACGCGCGCGCAGGGCATCAATGACGACCAGATGTGGGGGCTTTTCGTCTGGACGGCAGTGGCTGGCCTCATCGGTGGGCGCCTCTACTTCGTCGTGCAGCAGCCCGACCTCCTCAATAACTACATCCTCCAGCCGGCCCGTATCTTCCAGGTATGGAACGGGGGCATGGCATTCTTCGGCGCCATCTTCGCGGGCACGGCGACGCTCTTCCTCCTTGCCCCCCGCTACGGCATGGATCGCTTCCTCGCCATAGATGGCGGCGCGCTCTTTGCCGCCATCGGCCAGATCTTCGGGCGCTTTGGCAATATCATCAATGGCGATATCACCGGGCGGGCACTCTCCAGTGTTCCCATCACCATTCCTGGCAACACCTGCGCGAACGCGCCGTGCCTTGCCTCCATCGCTGATCCGCACTACGCCCCCTGGGCCTTCGTCTACCTGAACCCTGGCAGTTTCGCCGTTCAGGGC
>JADMIN010000459.1 GCA_015478575.1 Ktedonobacterales bacterium
CCCTACGGCCTCTCGCGCGTCGAACGTATCCTGTTGCGCGTCAATCAGGCGCTGCGCAAGCAGAAGTTCGACCTCGCGAGCTTCACCGATGGCGCCACGCCGCTCGGCCTCATCCAGCCGCCCACCGACCTCACCTGGACTCCTGAGCAACTCGAAACCTTCGAGCGCGCGTTCAACGGCCTGCTGGCGGGCAACGATGCCCTGCGCGTGCGGGCAAAGACCCTGCCACCCGGCGCGAGTTGGCATGCGCTTGCTGGCGACGATCCGCTGGTGGAGTTCGACCGCTTCCTGCTCAACGTGACGGTGGCGGCCTTTGGTCTGACGATGGACGAACTGGGCTTCACCGAGACGAGCAACCGGAGCGTCGGCGAGACGCAACAGAGCGTGGTCTATCGCCGCGCGGTGGCGCCGGTGGCCGCGTTGGTCGCGAGCTTCCTCACGCGCGCGGTGCGCCGCTGGCTCGATCCGCGCTTCACCGTCGTCTTTGGCGGCATCGAGGAGCCGGAGGACTTTGCCACGCGCGCCGATGCCCTCGCCAAGCTGATTCCGCTGGGTGTCGTCAGCCCGGCCCAGGCCGCGCGTCTGCTCCACTTGCCACCAGCATGAGCAGCGCGTCACGAGGAGCGCGTCACGAGGAGCGCGTCACGAGGAGCGCGTCACGAGGAGCGCCGCGCGACGTATCAGGGCGCCCGTGTATCAGGGCGCCCGTGTATCAGGGCGCCCGTGTATCAGGGCGCCTGTTCTGTCCGCGTCGCCTCGGATGGGTCGTGTGCCGCGAAGTCCAGCAGGCCCGTGAGGCCCGCGCGGAGGGTCACGGCGTCGCTGGCGAGCGAGACGCGCACGTAGCGGGCGGTGCGCGGGCCAAAGGCGGCGCCCGGCGCCACCGCGATACGCCGCGTGGCGATCAGGCGCTCGGCGAAGGCGACGCTCTCGAAGGGCGCCTCGGCGGGCACCCCCGCCGCCCGCGCCACATGCACCAGCAGATAGAACGCCCCCGCTGGCACGTATTCCAGCAGTCCGCGCGCCCGCACCACCTCCACCGCCAGATCGCGCCGCGCCTGGTAGCTCGCGCGCATCGCGCCCACGCCGTCTTGCGGGCCGGTCAGCGCTGCCTCCGCCGCGCGTTGTATGAAGAGTGGCAGATTGTTCACCTGGGCAGAGACCGCCAGCGTGAGCGCCGGGGCCAGCGCGGGCGGCGCCGTCACCCAGCCGACGCGCCATCCGGTCATCGCATACGTCTTTGAGCAGGTGCCGATCGTCAGCACGCGCCCACCCGCGTCTCCCCGCTCCTCCGCCTCCAGCGCCGCCGGGCTGACATGCTCGCCCGCGAAGAGCATCTCGTCGTAGCACTCATCCGAGAGCAGCCAGAGATCGTGGCGCCGCGCGAACGCCAGCAGGTGGGCCACCACCGCCCGCCCGAAGACCGCCCCGCCAGGGTTCGACGGTGAGTTGACCAACAGCACGCGCGTCCGCGGCGTGACCAGGCGCTCCATCGCGGCGAAGTCGGGCTGCCAGTCCTGGTCGGGCAGGAGCGGATAATAGACTTTGCGCGCGCCTGCCACCGCCAGCATCGCATCATAGCCGGCCCAGGCGGGATCGGGCACCAGCACGGCATCGCCTGGCGCGCAGAGGCAGAGCAGGCTCGTCATCAGCGCACCGGTCCCCCCAGCGGTGACGACGATCTGCTCAGGCGTGGGCGTGAACTGGTTGACGCGCGCCACACGCGCGGCGATGGCCGCGCGCAGAGAGGGGATGCCGTTGCCGGGGCCATAGCCCTGGCGCTCGTCGCGCAGCGAGGCTTCGGCGGCGGCGACGATGTGCGCGGGCGTGGGGAAATCCGGCTCGCCGAACTCCAAATGCAACACATCGCCGCGCCCGTGAATGAGCGCGGCGATGCGAAACATCGGGTTGGCCTGTTGGCTGGCCAGGCTGGGGTTGAGCGGCGGCATCGCCATCTACCCCAGCAGATTGGCGATGGAGAGCGCGCCCACCACCAGCACATTGACGCCAAAGAGCAGGAAGGCGATCACCGCCAGCATCGAATTGGCCTGCGCGCCAATGAAGACCGTCGCGCCCCAGACCGCCACGGCATGCACCGCGAGCGTATAGAGGAAGAGACACGTCCCCTGGAAGGCGCGTCGCCCTTTGCTGACGCGCCCGTGGCGATAGACGGGGCGGCTGAGCGCCTGCCCACCGAGCGCACTCAGCAGCACAACCGCCACGCCCCAGGCCAGCGCGAATTGCGACAGCGGGAAGGGCTTGCTCCGGTTCACCAGTTCGAGGATGCCCACCGCCAGCACGACGGTGCCCCAGAGCACCTCGACGCCCGCGAAGGCGAGCATCCACTTGCCGAAGGCCGAGAGCGGCGTCGTGCCCAGCCGCAGCCAGGCGCTGGTCACCCCCTGGGCGCGCGCGTCCGCTTCATCCTCGCGCTCGGCCACGGCCACCGCCGCGCGGCGCGGCTGCGCCTCATAGTCGCGGGCACGCGGGTCCGGCGCGTAAGCCGACGAGCCACGGGTGGGCGCGGCCATCGCCGCCATCGCGCCGGACCCAGGGAAGGGCGCGACGACCGGCTGGCGTGCCGAGATCCGGTCGGCCATCACCGCCGCCTGCTGCGCGGTGCGCTGGCCCAGCGTGCCCATGCCCTGCTGGTTGGGCATCGCGGCGGGCTGCCGCGCGGAGCGCTGGCCCGACGTGCCCCCGTCGAACGCATCGGGCACGGCGATGGGCTGCTTGGCGCCACGCGCGGGCATCGCTGGTTGCAGGCCCGTGCCGCGCCGCCCGTTGCCCGAGGCCACCTGGGGCGCCCCGCGTGGCGCGCCGCCCGCGCCGACCGCCACACGCTTGCCGCTGGTCTCGCCGCCGAGCGGTGGACCGTTCGGGCGCCGGGGCAGCACATAGCCACCACTAGAGGCATATTCGAGCATGTTGAGCGCGACGCTGATCTCGTCCTGCAACTGGTGCGCCGACTGCTGACGCTGCGCGGGCGAGAGTTCGAGCGCCCGCATCACGAGGC
>JADMIN010000460.1 GCA_015478575.1 Ktedonobacterales bacterium
CCTCTTCTGCCGCCTCAGGGCGCATCATGGTGCCGTGCGGCACCAGCGCGACCATCCTCGCCCCGCGTTTAGAGTCGAACACGGAGCGCCCCCAGAATCTCCGCCCAGTGTGTGAAGAGCGTGTAGTGCCCCTCGTGGGCATAGTAGGTGGCCTGGCTCCGCGGCAGCGTCCGCTCCAGGTGGCGTGCCAGCGCCGGCGGCATCGTCATATCCGCCTCGCCCTGCCAGAGCAGAACCGCGTCGGCGGTGAGATCGCGCAGGCGGAACCCCCACGGACGGGCCAGCAATCGGGTATCGGCGGCGAGACCAGCGATACCCTGGCGGTAGGCTTCCCGCTGGTTCTCCTCCAGCATGGCGAACATACCCGGCAGTTCAGCTACACGCTGATCGCATGGTGGCAAAGACGCGACCGCGAGGCGCAGGAATCCGGTGGAGTCGCGTTGGATGGCGCGGCGCCACTGCCAGAGTGGCCCACGCACGACCCACGGGACCAGGCGAGTCGCCATGACGACCTGCCGCAGTTGTTTGGGGAGATCGGATGGGGCATCTGGCCCGACGAGCGGCGGCGTGCCACTGGCGATGCCGACCACGGCCACCCGTTCGGGCAGCCGGGACGCGCAGGCCAGGGCATAGGGCGCGCCAGCGGACCAGCCGAGCACGCCGAAGCGCGCGATGCCCAGGGCGTCGGCCAGCGCGGCGAGATCCGCTGGCCACTTCAAGAGCGTACGGCGGCGCTGAAAACTGGAGAGACCGATGCCAGGCCGATCCACACCGATCAGCCGCACGCCAGTGGCGGTGGTGAGGGCATCATCGGGAGCGCGGGTCAGCCGCGAGGCGCCCCAGCCGTGGCAGAAGAAGACGGGCGCGCCGTTGGGCGCGCCGTATTCGGCATAGCCCAGCGCGCGGCCATCCGGCAGGCGGATGCTCGTCCCCCGTTCGCTGGTGCCCATATGACCCCCTTCTTTCCACCCACCCGCTCGCCTTCCCAGATACGCAGTCGTTACATCCTAGCGGGGACATGGGCGGGCACGCAAGAGGGCATGGGGCCATTCGCCGCCCGATGCGCGAGGTGTGGCGTGCCCGCGCGGGCGCCTCCGCCACCGTGAGGCAGGCGCCTGGTAGATTGCGGTGGGCGGCCAACGTGGTGGGCGAGTTGTGCCGCCAGACTCCAGTTCAGTGGCTGCCGTTCCGTTTGACCTCTACCTGCCCATCACGCACGCGCACATCATAGCGCGGCGCGGCAATCGTCGCGGGGCCGGTCAGCACATGGCCATCGCGCATGCGGAAGCGCGAGCTGTGCCAGGGGCACTGGACAACGTCGCCTTGCGGTGTGCCCTCATCCAGCGGGCCGCCGGCATGGGTACACGTCGCGCCGATAGCGGAGATGCGCTCGCCCAGGCGCAGTAGCACAACCGGCGCACCGGACGCCACCACGCGCCGTAGCGTGTTCTCCGGCAGATCGGCCAGCGCGATGACTGGCTCAAAGTGCTCGACAAACGGCTCACTGACGGTATGGTTGACCCCTGTCGCGAAGCGAAAGACGAGGTGGCCGCCGAAATACGCACCGACCGAGACGACCACCAGCCCGCCAAAGCCCACCAGCGCGGCGAGGATGCTCTGGCCGCTGGGCACGGCGAGGCGTAGGCCGGAGGAGATGCCATAGAGCAGAATCGCGGTGGTCATCAACAAGCCGTGAATTAGGCCGGTGGAGCGCTCAGCGCCGTAGGTGTCGCTCCAATCCGTGGCGCCCGTGGCAAATGCGCCGAGGGCCGCCAGCACACCGACGATGGCCGCGGCCTCCGCGCCACGAATAGCCCAGGAGTTCGCGTGCGGCGCCATGAGCCAGAGGATGTCGAAGAGCGCGGTCAGCACCCACGCCGCGATGGGCACGTCGGTGATGACCGGATGCAACGGATGCCCCAGCCATGTGCCGTTGAGCCACGACTTGAGACGGCGCGGCGGCTTGCGGTTGGCACCAACCAGCGCGGCGACGCCATGTTGCAAGGTGTCACTCAACCGCTCGGAGAAGGGCGCCCTAGATGGCGTGGCCGCTGTCTGGGCCGTCTCCGAGATGGTGGGGTCTTGGCCGCTGGAGTTGTCATCGAGCATATCTTGCCCTGCCTTCACGTCGGCTGCGCCCGGAAGGAACGGCCGCATCGGTGCGCAGCGGGGGTACGGTTCGCACACTCCAGGGAGCTACCTGGCACTCAGAGCATACTTGAGACCAAACGTAATGTCAATCGCCGCGGTCAACATTACGGTGGTCAACAGTACGCCGTGGGAGCACAGCAGCCCTGACATCTGCTGTCACGCCGATGCTCAGAGCGTCACCAGAGCGAATGGAACGCGCGAATGGAAAGCGGCTCCACTGGGGATTACGCGGGTGTGGTACACTGCGCACCTGTCGTGGGGAGTACAGCGGAAGCGGTCGCGAGGGAGAGATGAGCATGAAGTTGGCCGAGGCCCTGGTGCGGCGGGCCGACCTCCAGAAGCGGATCGAGCAGTTGCGGGAGCGGCTGCGGCTGAGCGCATTGGTGCAGGAAGGCGAACAGCCCCCGGAAAATCCTCAGGAGCTGCTGGCCGAGTTGGAGCGCCTGCTCAGCGAGTTGGGCAGTCTGATCGCGCGCATCAATCGCACCAATCTCGCGACGCGCCTCACGGATGGGATGACGCTGACAGACGCGCTGGCCCAACGCGACACGCTGTCGCTGCACCAGAGCATCATCAAGACGACGGCGGAGGCCGCGTCAGTGCGCGTTGATCGCTACACGCACTCGGAGATCCGCCGGGTGGCGACGGTGGGTGTCGCCGCGCTACGCCGACAGGGAGATGATCTCGCGCGTCAGCGCCGCGAGTTGGATACCGCCATCCAATCATCCAACTGGTCCACCGAGCTGGCCGAATAATCCTGTCGAATAATCCTAGCCGGCTGGTGGCCAGCGAACCCAGAGGAATACGCGAGTCGGTAGCTGAGCGGAAGCAGTCGTGAGCGACGGCGGCAACTGCCAAAGT
>JADMIN010000461.1 GCA_015478575.1 Ktedonobacterales bacterium
GCGCACGGAAGAATCCGCCGAAGATGTCAGAGATGTAGCCCTGGAACAACTGGAGGTCCGGTTGCCACGTGGGCGGCAGCTTCTCGCCGAGACTCTCGATCAGGCGCCCACCATCCAGCATCATGTAGAACGAGATGATGACCACCAGCGACGCATCGAAGAGGAACGTCGCGATGGTCGAGAGCAGCGTCGAGGCCGACGCGATCGCCTGATCGGTCGCCTGCTGTGTCTTCTGGGGAATCTGCGTGATGAGCTGCGAGACGACACTATTGGCGTCTTTCGAGCTAAAGCCGAGCCGCTCCAGCATGCGGATGGCACCATCGCTCAGCTTGCTCAAGCGCGGGCCTGCCAGCTCGGATTGAATCTGCCCCGCTAGGTTCGTCACCTGGGCTTGAATGGCCGGAATCGCCAGCGTAATGACGCCGGAGACCACCACAAGGAGCGCCAGGTAGACGAGCGAGACCGCGAGCACGCGCGAGAAGCCACGATTGACCAAGAAGGAAGAGACGGGATCGAGGATGAAGGTGATCACCCACGCCAGGAAGAAGAGCAGCACGACATCACCGAAGATGGCCAGCACCTGCCAGACCACGCCGATGAGGTAGATCGAGATGACGATGATGACCAAGCCGACCAGTACGCGCAGCGAACGGTGGCGATCCAAGATGTCACGGCCCATTGAAGTGCGGCGCCTCCTCCCTACCCGCTTCGTCGTCTCGGTCCGCCCCATCGGTCCACGGTGGGGGCTGACAACTCGTCTGAGCGCATGCTCGTCTGAGCGCATGGATGTCCTTGATGTATTCGCCGTGGTTCTCAGGGAGATGGCCGCGGGGAGCGCACACCGCCGACGCCAGCGCTCAGATTCTACCCGATCCGCGTTGGCTCCTGTCCATGTGCGTTTATGTCCGCATTCGTTGTGCCGCGAGCCGCCCAGCGCAGAGCGCCGCCAGCACCGCCTCGGCGCTCTCGCGTTCGCGCGCGTCCAACCCGCCAAGCCCAACGCGGACCAATTCCGCCCATTTGCCTGGCGCGATCGTGCCTACCTCATCGGCCAGGCCCAGCGCTTCCGCGCCGCCGAGCGTCGCCAGCCGCAGCAGTTCCGCTGGCGACGGCGCCTCCCCCGCCGCTGTATGGCGCGCGTGCGCGTCGGCCACCTCATCCCACAGCGAGAGCGTGGGCGAACTGGCCAGGCTATCCGTCCCCAGCGCCAACGGCACCCCCGCCTGGCGATAGGCGGCGTAGGGCATGCGCCCACAGTGTAAGCGCGCGTTGCTGCGGGGGCAGTGCGCTACTGGCGTGCCCGCGTGCGCCAAGTATGCCAGATCATCCCCATCCACGTGGACGCCGTGCGCCAACAGCGGGCGCCCCCGCAGCACACCCAGCCGCTCCAAATAGGCGATGGGCGAGCAGCCAGGCGCTGGCTCCAGGTCGAGCGGCAGCCCCAGCGGGCGGTAGAGATCGTCGGCGAGCGGCCCGGTGTGATCGCGCAACCACCGCGTCTCGGCGGGTGACTCAGCGGCGTGGATGCAGAGCGGCACACCCTCGCCCGCGCACCACTCGCTTACCAGCCGCAAGAGCGGGGCGGAGACCGTATAGGGCGCATGCGGCGAAAGCCCGAAACGCAGCCGTGCCCCTGGATACATCTCACGCCAGCGTGCGATCTGCTCCTGTCCGCGCCGCAGCGTCTCCAGCGCTTGGGCCGGGTCACGGTTGAGCAACTCATAATAGACGATGCCGCGCAACCCGCTCTCGACGAGTGGCCCGATGCTCGCGGGATTGGTGGTGATGTCACCCACCGCGGCGGTCCCCGCCGCCCGCAGCCGTGCGACGCCCTCGGCGACCGCGCGAACATCGTCCGCCGGGTCGGCGGCGCGCCGCGCCTGAGTGAGCGCGCGAATCCACGCCGCGAATGGCAGCTCCTCTGGCACAACGCCCGCCATGCGCGTCAGCACGAGGTGCGTGTGGGCGTTGACCGCCGCTGGCAGCAGGGCGCTCTCGCCCGTGTCTATGCGCCGCGCGCTCGGGTAGCGCTGGGCGAGGGTGGCGTCGGCGCCGACGGCGAGAATACGCTCGTCCTCAATCGCGACCGCGCCATCGCGTATGGGGGCGGTAGCCACAGGGAAGACGAAGCGCGCATGATACAGGGTAAGCATTCCGGCTGCTGACTCCTTACGTGGTGCTCTGGCAGTGTATCACAGAGGATGGAGCGGGAAATAGGGTGCCGAGCGTTTGTTCCCCTTCCCGGTGGAGATCAGGCGACCTCGGTGTAACGTTCCGCCGCCCGGCCACTCTGTACTGGCGTGAGTGAATGACTCTATCCACGACTCTATATGAGAAAGGCAGTGAGATTCCCATGGCAGAGAGCGAGCGCTACAGCGCCATCGTGATCGGCGCGGGACAGGCGGGCGGGCCGCTCTCCACCGCGCTCGCGCGCGCCGGACGGCGCACCGCCATTATCGAGCGCAAGCATGTCGGGGGCACCTGCGTCAATGAGGGCTGCACCCCCACCAAGACGATGGTGGCCAGCGCTCGTGTCGCCTATCTCGCGCGTCGCGCCGCCGACTACGGCGTGCGTACGGGCGAGATCAGCGTAGATCTGGCGCGGGTGCGTCAACGCAAGCGGGCCATTGTGCGGGACTTCCGCGATGGGAGCCAGAGCGGCATCGAGGGGACCGAGGGGGTAGACCTGCTCTTTGGCGAGGCGTCGTTCACGGGGCCGCACACGCTCGATGTGCGCCTCCTCTCTGGCCAGACGCGCCACCTCAGCGCGGAGACCATCTTCATCAACAGCGGCGCGCGGCCCAGTCTGCCCGATGTGCCGGGGCTGGAGGAAGTCCCCACGCTGACCTCTACCAGCATCATGGAGCTGGAGGCCGTGCCAGAGCATCTGCTAATCCTGGGCGGCGGCTATATCGGGCTGGAGTTTGGCCAGATGTTCCGCCGCTTCGGTAGCCGCGTCACCATCGTGCATCGGGGGGCGCACCTGCTCTCGCGCGAAGATGATGATGTG
>JADMIN010000462.1 GCA_015478575.1 Ktedonobacterales bacterium
GCCGGTCACACTGAGCCGTGTCGTCTCGACCGCCTTGGGCCACGTGGAGGACACCCCAGGAAGCACGGCGCTGACTGCCGTGCGCCACACGCAGCACAGCACGCCCTCACGTCTTTTGGCCGCACATGCGCGAGCTTGGCGACGCCGCTGGCGGGCCAGTGACGTGGTGCTAGAAGGTGACACCGCAGTGCGAGATGCCTTGCGGTTCGCGCTGTACCACCTCCTGAGCGCGGCGAATCCCGAGACGACACATACGTCCATTGGCGCGCGCGCCCTGACGGGCGAGGCTTACCTGGGGCACGTCTTTTGGGATACCGACATCTTTGTACTACCGTTTTATACCTTCACCTGGCCGGAGGCGGCACGGGCACTCCTGCTCTATCGCTATCAGACGTTGCCCGCCGCGCGTGCGAAAGCGGCCCGCCTTGGCTATCAGGGCGCGTTTTATGCCTGGGAATCGGCGGATACAGGCGAAGAAGCGACGCCAGCGTCGGTCACGATGCCCGACGGACAGACGATCCCGATCCGCGGTGGGACCGATGAACAACATATCAGCGCGGATGTGGCCTACGCGGCCTGGCAGTACTGGCAGGTCACCGCGGATGATTCCTTCTTGCTGGAGGCGGGAGCCGCGATCGTGCTCGAAACGGCACGGTTCTGGGCCAGCCGGGCGACCCTGGAAGACGACGAACGATATCACATCCGTGGCGTGATTGGTCCAGATGAGTACCATGAGGGCGTTGATGATAACGCCTACACCAATGGCATGGCCCACTGGAATCTCTCGCGGGGGGTCGAGCTTACGCATCTGCTCGCGGCCCGCTGGCCGGCGCGGTGGGCGGAACTGCGCTCCCATCTGGATCTTACGCGACACGAGCTGACACACTGGCAGGATGTGGCCGAGCGCCTGGTGAGCGGGCTGGACCCCGCGACAGGCTTGCTCGAACAATTTGAGGGGTTCTTCCAACTCGAGACGCTCGACCTAGCGGCGTATGCGACTCGCAACGCGCCCATAGATGTGCTGCTGGGCCGTGACCGCGTCCAACAGACGCAGGTGATCAAGCAGGCAGATGTGGTGATGCTGTTGGCGCTGCTCGAGGAGCAGTATCCAGCGGCTGTCCGCGAAGTCAACTTCCGCTATTATGAGCCACGTAGCGCGCACGGCAGCTCGCTGAGTCCAGCGGCCCACGCCTGGGTAGCGGCGCGGCAGGGCAATCTTGCGCTCGCGCAGCGCTACCTGCGGCAAACCGCGGCCATTGACTTGGACACCAATGCCGCGGGCACAGTGGCGGAGGGCGTGCATATCGCGGCACTCGGCGGGCTATGGCAGGCTGTCGTGTTTGGCTTCGCCGGACTACGGCTTCACGCCGACGGGCTGCGGCTCGATCCACACCTCCCAACGGAGTGGCAGCGGCTCGCATTCCCCCTCCAATGGCGTGGGAGACACCTCTCTATAGACTTCCACCGCCAGCCTCTTACAGTGAGCATCACCCTCAAACATGGCAAGCCCGTGCCGTTCTCCGTGGGCGCGCTCCATCATCGCATAGGGGAAGATGAAGTCTGGCGCTGTCGGTGGGACGAGCGGGAGCACCACTGGAAGGAAGTGGCGAAATGAGCATGGCGACGACGACACAGTACACTCATCCGCTGCCCCCCTCGGCCTCAGAACTGGTTGTGGCGGTGGATGGATCGCCAGCCGCGGCGGAGGCAGTGCCATTTGCGCGAGCGGTGGCGGCGCAACTCGGTGCCACGCTGCGCCTCCTGCGCGTTGCCGAGAGTCAGCCGCCCGTGGAAAGCCCGCGCTCTTCAGAGCACGATGTGGTGAGTTGTGATCATGATGAGCACGCACACGATGGGCCAAAAGCCGCTATTCTCGAGGCGATTGGGCACCCGAAGACGATACTGGTTGTTCTGACAACACATGGTGGCGCGGTCGAGTCCGCGCCGCGACTGGGACACCTCGCGGAGGCGGTGATCGCCCGTGCGCAGCGGCCCATCTTGCTCATCCGTCCAGAAGTCGCGGTGGCAGACCGTATGACGTCAGCGCCATCAGAACCGTACCGTCTGCGCCGTATGCTCGTGCCACTGGATGGGACACCTACTACCGCCGCGGCGCTTCGGCCAGTGCTGGATCTGGCGCATGGCCTGGGCGCCGCGCTTGATCTCCTGTTCGTGGCGAGTCGCGATCACAGAGAGTCCGTTGAGCCAGGCTGCATCCATATCCCTCCGTATGTAGATGACTCGCAACACGCCTGGCCCCATTGGCAACGCGAAGTAGTTGAGTGGCTGCGTGCCTGCTGTCGCGAGCACCTCCCTGAGGTGCCGATGCGCGTCTCTGTGGCGAGCGCACCGACTGAGCCAGTTGGTGAGGCTATAGTGCGGTTTGCGACGGAACAGCGTGAGGATGCGATCGTACTTGTGCGACGCAGTCGCTTAGAGTCTACTCGCGCACCGGTGATGCGTACGGTGCTAGCCCAGGCGCCATGCCCCATCCTGGTGATCGGAACGCCCTAGTGTCTTGCCAGAGCGGGCTGTTCTCCACCGGCGCCCAGCGCCGCGTTTGGAGTGCCCTCTGTAGGCGTCACTGCGTGGTGATCGTGTCTGATGCGAAACGCAAGGAGCATACACCAGTGCAAACTATCGTCATGGAGGCGCGTGGCCTGCCACGGGGAAGCTCAGGACCGGCGCTCGAAACCTATCTGCGCCGGCAGCAAGGTATTTGCGCCGCTGAGGCGAGTTACGTGGGAGAGACGGTGACGATCAGCTTCGACGAGGCCATCATCTCAGTCTCTGAGCTCCGCCGTCTGATCGAGGCCTTCGGCTGCGTATGCCACGGGGAGAGTTTGCCTGAGCATCTCAGCCGAACAGACGAAGTTCATTCGATCACTGAGGCACAGCCATCGGCCCCACTGGGGCACGCCGCGACCGCACACGCCATGGCGGCGGATGATCCGGCCCCTATGACACACGAAGTGGACCATGGTGGTGGGAGGGGCATGGATCAGATGG
>JADMIN010000463.1 GCA_015478575.1 Ktedonobacterales bacterium
GAATAGAGAGCATCATGATCGTCGCGCTCGCGGGCGGTGTGGGCGGCGCCAAGCTGGCGCAAGGCCTGTACGCCGAGTTGCCGCCAGATACGCTCACCGTTATCGTCAATGGCGGCGATGACTTCGACCTCTATGGCCTGCGCATCGCGCCGGATGCCGATACCGTTCTGTATACCCTCGCTGGCCTGGCCAACAGCGAGACCGGCTGGGGGGTCGCCGGCGACACCTTCGCCACCCTGGAGATGCTGCGCCGCTATGGCGAGGAGACCTGGTTCCAGCTTGGCGACCGCGACTTCGCCACGCATGTGGTGCGGACCGCGCGCCTGCGCGCTGGCTGGACGCCCACACAGGTGCTGCGGTCCCTGGCGCGGGGGCTGGGTGTGCGCGCGGATCTCCTGCCGATGTGTGACGCGCCGGTGGCCACGATGGTGCGGACGCCCGCGGGCGAGCTTGCCTTCCAACACTACTTCGTGCGCCGCCACCACGCGGATGACGTGCTGGAGGTGCGCTTCGCCGGTATCGAGGCGGCGGAGGTGCCCCAAGCGGTACGCGCGGCGGTGGCTGGGGCCGAGGCGGTGGTGCTCTGTCCCTCCAATCCCATCGTGAGCATCGGGCCGATCGTGGCGGTGCCGGGCATGCGCGCGTTGTTACGCGCCTGTGCCGCGCCCAAGCTGGCGATCAGTCCCATCGTCGGCGGTCGGGCGCTGCGTGGCCCGGCGGATCGTATGTTGGCCGGGCTTGGCCACGAGGTCTCGCCCTATGGCGTGGCGCTGTTGTATCGCGATCTCGCGCAGGGTATCGTGATTGATCGCGAGGATGCCGCGATGGCGGAGCGCATCACCGCGCTTGGCATGCGCGTGCTGGTGACGGAGACCATCATGGGCGGGCTGGACGACCGGCGACGGCTGGCGGCGGAGGTGCTGCGCTTTGCGCGCGAGCTGCGCGCGGAGCCACGTGCGGATGCGGCCGAGGGGGGGCGATGACCAGTGCCGCGGACGCGAGTGCCGTGGAGGCCATTGCCGCGGTTGTGCCGCTGCATGGGCTGACGGAGGCGAAGTCGCGGCTGCGTGGGGTGCTGGCGGATGCCGACCGGCTGGCGCTGATGCGCTGGCTGGCGGAGCGCGTGCTGGCGGCGTTGGCCGAGTCGGGCGTCGTTGCGCGCATCGCGGTGGTCAGCCCTGATCTTGAGGTGTTGGCTTGGGCGCGCGAGTGGGGAGCCATGGCGTTGCGCCAGAAGTGGGGTGGCCTCAACGAGGGGCTGGAGGTGGGGCGACGCTGGGCACTGGCGGAGGGGGCGGCGGCCCTGCTCATCGCGCTGGGCGACCTGCCGCTGCTAACGGCCGCGGAGGTGGCTGGGTTGGCCGCTCTCGCGCATGGAGGTGGGCAGGCGCCGTTGGCGGTGCTGGCGCCCGACCGTGTGGGGCGCGGCACGAACGCGCTGCTGCTCCGTCCACCTTCACTGCTGCCCTTTGTCTCAGGCGAGGGGAGTCTCGCCCGCTACCAGGCGCTGGCCCGTGCGCGCGGCATCGAGCCATGTATCTATGATACGCCGGGCACCCGCTTCGATGTGGATGGACCGGCGGATCTCGACGAACTGATCGCGCGTGAACTCTGGCGGCCAGGAGCATTGCCACGTGGCAACGCGGCGGGAGGAGGGCGGTATGACTGGCGCGAGTGAGCCTAGGGCGAGTGAGCCTAGGGCGAGTGAGCCTAGCGCGCCACAGGGGCGGGCGGAGGTACGCCTGATCGGGCTGCGCGGCGTGCCCGAAGTCGTGCCAGGCATGGATGTGGCCCAACTGGTGCGCGATGCCGCCGACGCGACCGGCGAGCCGCTCCACTCCGGCGACATTCTGGTGGTGACGCACAAGGTGATCTCCAAAGCCGAGGGTCAGCTCGTGGATCTGCGTACGGTCGAGCCATCTGACCTGGCACGCCGCTACGCCGCCGCCTGGCAGAAAGATCCGCGCCAAGTGGAACTGGTGCTACGCGAGAGCAGACGCATCGTGCGTATGGCTCGCGGTCTCATTATTGCCGAGACACACCACGGCTTTATCTGCGCCAACGCTGGCGTGGACCTCTCCAACGTCGCGGGGGAAGATGTCGCTTGCCTGTTGCCGCGCGATCCCGATGGCTCGGCACGGACGCTGCGGGCGGCGCTCGCGGAGCGCCTGGGAGTAGAGGTGGCGGTCATCATCAGTGACTCATTCGGGCGGCCCTGGCGCTGGGGCATCACGAATATCGCGATTGGCGCCGCTGGGCTGGCGCCGCTGACGGACTATCGCGGCCAGCCCGATGACCATGGGCGCATGATGAGCGCGAGTGTGCTGGCGGTCGCCGACGAGCTCGCGGCGGCGGCGGAGTTGGTGATGGGCAAGGTGAGCCGCTGCCCCTTCGCGCTCATCCGCGGCTACTCCTACGAGCGGCGTGATGGGCAGGCATCAGAGCTGGTGATGGATGCCGCCGCTGACCTCTTCCGCTGAATGTGTGGGCAGGCCGCACGCGCGGGCCTCCGCCTCAGGGTCGCCCGCTCTCAGAGGGTGCTCCCTCGGGACGCGCGTGCTCCTCCAACAACTCCACGGCGGCGGCGATCACGCTCTGAGGTGAGATGGCTTCCAGGCACGCCCGCGAATAGCAGGGGTTGCGATACCACCAGGGGTCGCTGCCGACGAAGCGGAAACAGGGACTGCACGGCAGGTCTGAATGGATGACGCGCTGGCGGTAGCCTTGCTTGCCAACTGGCTGGAATTGTTGCCAGTCTGATGGGCCAAAGATGCCAACGGCGGGCGTGCCGACAGCGGCGGCGATGTGCAGCGGGCCGGAGTCATTGCCGATGAAGAGGGTGGATTGCTCGATCAGGGCCGCGGTCACCTTGAGCGACGTACGCCCGGCGAGGATTGTCATGCCGTGGGGGCTGAGCGCGGCGGTCTCCTCCGCCAGGGGAAGATCATCCTTGCCACCGATGAGCAGCACAGCGGCATCACAGCGCTCGATGAGGTGATGGG
>JADMIN010000464.1 GCA_015478575.1 Ktedonobacterales bacterium
GCCTCTACCAGTGCCCCGGTCATGTCCGCTGACCGCTGCTACTCGTAGAGGCTATCAGCCCACATACGGGAGGTTGCGCTACGGTGGCATACGTAGCCCGGCGGGCCTCATCGCCGGTGACGTGTCTACGATAGCACTAACATCGTACCGTCGTCAACCGCACGCTTGGTGCAAGCCTGTTGTCACTTCTTCATCCTTCCCGCTAGGTGTTCATGTCCCTGGCTGGCGGAGAATGCCACGCTGGGTGGCCAGCGCGACCGCCTCGGTGCGATTGCCCGCGCCGAGCTTGCGATAGACCGAGCCGGTATGGAACTTTACCGTGCGCTCGGTGATACCGAGTTCAGCGGCGACTTCCTTATTTTGCAGGCCACGGGCGATCAGGCGCAGCACCTCCAGCTCGCGTGGCGTGAGCGTCACGGCATCCGCCGCTGGCTGGCCCTGGCCGATCTGCCGCAACAAGCGCGACGCCACCATCGGCTCCAGCAGCGAGCCACCAGCGTGGACCACTCGCACCGCGCGGAAGATGTCATCGCGTGGCGCGCCCTTGAGCAGATAGCCCTGGGCACCGGCTCGCACCGCCGCCAGGATACGCTCATCGGTATCGAAGGCGGTAAAGACGATCACGCGCGTCTCTGGACTGCGCAGGCGCACGTGCCCCAGCGCCTCCACACCATCTATCTCCGGCATCGCGAGGTCCAGCAGTAACACATCTGGGCGTAGCGCTTCGACCTGGCGCACGACCTCGCGCCCATCGGCGGCGGTGCCCACGAGCGCGAAATCCGGTTGGGTGCTGAGAATGGCGATCAGGCCATCTCGCACGATGGGGTGATCATCGGCCACCAGAATGCGGATCGGCGTCCTCGTCGGCTGGCTCATCAGCTCGCCTCCAGCGGAATGATGGCCTCGACGCGCGCGCCTTGACCAGGGCCGCTCGCCACCCGCAGGCTGCCGCCGAGCAACTTGGCGCGCTCACGCATGCCCAGCAACCCGAAACGGCCCGGTGGCAGCGTGTCGGGGGCGAAGCCCTGGCCATCGTCGGCGATGAGGCAGCGCACCACCGCCGGTGTCGTGACCAGACGGATCTCGGCGTGGCGCGCGACGGCATGCTGGAAGATGTTGGCGAGCGCCTCCTGGGTGATGCGGTAGAGGCCGACCTCGATGCGCACGGGGAGCGGGCGGCTGCCCCCAGTGGCGGTGAAGCTGATACGTGGGCCACCGCCACGAGTGGACCACTCGCGCGCCAGCGCCGCCAGCGCTTGGGCCAGCGTGCGCCCCTCCAGCGGCGCGGCGCGCAGATCGAGCACCGAGCGGCGCGCCTCTTCTAGGTTCGCGCGCGTGAGCGCGAGCGCCGTGCGCACTGCCTCGCGCACCGCCTCGCGGGCGCCGTCGGCATCGGGGAGCGCATTGGCGTCGAGGAGCGCATCGGCGGCTTCGAGGCGCAGCGCGACACCCGCCATGCCCTGAGCCAGCGTATCGTGAATCTCGCGTGCCAGGCGGTTGCGCTCCTCCACAGCGCCCAGTTGGGCACCGCGCGCGAAGAGCCGCGCGCGCTCGATGGCGATGCTGAGGAGGTCGCCGACGGTGTGCAGCAGGCGCAGATCATCCGGCGAGAGTTCACGCCAGTCGGGACTCGCGAGGTTCATCACACCCAGGCGCTTCTCATGGGCGTAGAGCGGAATGCTGGCATGGTAACGCAAGCCATCGGTGCCATCCACCAGCGATTTGAGGCGGCTGCATGTGACGACGTTGACGTTCGCGGCGCCGCTCAGATCGCCACTGCGGTAGGTATCCAGGCAATAGCACCAGCCCGCCATACGCCCCGGATTGCGCGCCAGCGCGGGAGGCAGGTTCTGCGCGGCGGCGAGATAGGATTCGTCGGTCTCCTCATCGAGCAGCCAGACCCAGCCAGTGCGCAGATCGAGCAGATCAGCCACCTGCGCTAGCGTCGTCCGCAACGCCTCGCCCAGATCCACCGAGCGGTTGAGCGCACTGGCGATGGTGTTGAGGATGGAAAGCTCGCGGTTGCGCCGCCGCAACTCGCGCGTGCGAGTCGCCCCCTTGGGTTGCTGCGCCATGCGCCACCTCTTCCTCGCTGATTGGGTTCCGCTCACACTGTACCATAGGGAAATACCCCAGCCGGTCCAGGGTTCTCAGCCCCACGAGGGCCAGAACGGGCAACTAGCGCGCGTGGCGCTCTGGCCACATGGGCGCCACCACTATCGGCATCGTGCTCGATTGCGTGAATGCGCGGCTGTTGGGCATTCAGCGGGTGCCGTCAGCTTGCGTGAGTGGCGTATTTATGGGACATCAGGGCGCGTGGCATGGAACGTGCAAAACACTCTGGCGCACCACCGGCCATATGCTTGGAGCCGAGGAGAAGGTGAGATCGTCGTTCGCTCGCCGTGCCTCGTGGCCTTCCTGTCTCCGCTCCCGCCTCTGGGCGCCGCGCTGGAGGCAGCGACGTACGCCATGCCCATCGAGAGCGTTGGACGCTCACGCCAAGATGCGCTTGCGTCACGGCGGCATGCGGAGCGCGCCCTCAGCATGCGGGCGCCAAATGGGCACGCTCTATGCGTGAGCCTTTCGTAGGCGCTACCATCACTAGGGAGGAACCGACCGCAATGTCTATGGATCTGTCTCAGGCCCCTCAGCCCGTACTCTCGCGTGTCGCGTCACCGCAGCTCGTCGCGGCCAACTACATCCTTGCGCTTTCATCCGCGGATCTGCAAGCGTATATCCAGCGGGAGACGATAGAGAATCCAGCACTTGAGGTGGAGGAAGCCCCCGCCTGTCCACGTTGCGGCTGCCCATTGCGCGCGAATGTCTGCCCCATCTGCTCGCAATTTCAGCAGGATACGCTCATGAAGAACCGGCTCGATGCCAACGACTATAGCGACGATGGGGGCATCTGGCAGCACCCGCTGCGTGGCGATGATGAGGAGTTCGATCCGACGACGCGGGTGGCGGCCCAAATGAGCCTGCCGGAGCACCTGACGC
>JADMIN010000465.1 GCA_015478575.1 Ktedonobacterales bacterium
CGGTCTCGTCAACCGGCCCGCTCACATTTCCCACACACCATTGGACACTATCGCCGCCGCCGCGAGCGCGACATCGGCCTTCCTCTACAGTCGCACGTCCAATCCAACCACTGACGCGCTGCATCGCGTTATCGCAGATCTGGAGGGCGGTGAGGACGCGGTGAGCTTTGCCTCGGGCATGGGCGCGATTCACGCGGCCATCGCCGCGGTTGTCGAGGCGGATGCGCATGTGCTCTGCACGCGGCAGATCTATGGTGGCACGTATACGCTGCTCACCCGCACCCTGCCGCGCTTCGGCGTGACGGCCTCCTTCGTGGATGCGACGGACCTGGCGGCGGTCGAGCGCGCGATGCGCCCCGAGACACGGCTGCTCTGGACCGAGACGATCACCAATCCGACAACCACGGTGCCGGACCTCCACGCGTTGGCCGCGCTGGCACATGCGCATGGCGCGCTCCTCGCGGTGGATAGCACGCTCGCCAGCCCGTATCTGGCGCGTCCGCTGGAGCAAGGCGCTGACCTGGTCGTCCACAGCGCCACGAAGTATATCGGTGGGCACGGAGACCTGCTCGCGGGCATCGTCATTGGCGCGCGGGCGCTCGTTCATAAGGCCCTGGTGATCCGCGCGGATATCGGCGGGTGTGCCGCGCCGTTGGAGGCGTGGCTAATGCTGCGCGGCCTCAAGACGCTCTCGCTGCGTATGGAGCGGCACTGCGCGAACGCGGGTGAGTTGGCGGCGGTGCTCGACAACCATCCGGCCGTAACGCGCGTATACTATCCAGGTCTGCTCGGCCACCCACAGCATGCGCTGGCGCGCGAGCGGCTAGCGGGATACGGCGGTGTGCTCAGCTTCGAGGTGGCGGGAGGCCGGGCAGAGGCCTTCCGGGTCATCAACCGTCTGCGCATGGCGCTGCGCGCCTCGAGCCTGGGTGACGCGGATACGCTCGTCTCGCACCCCGCGAGCATCTCCCACCGGCGGCTGCCGGGGGGCATGCGCGAGGACGGGGGCATCACGGAAGGCATGATCCGTGTCTCGGTGGGTCTAGAGGATGCCGCTGATATCGTTGAGGACTTTCGCCAAGCACTGGAGACGACGTAATGGACCAACTACTCGCGAGCCTCACACAGATTCCCCCGCTTGCGGTCTACGGCTTCGTCCTGGTGTGGCTGGCTGCGGAGAGCGCTGGCGTGCCGCTGCCCAACGAGGTCGTGCTGTTGCTGGCAGGCTCGCTCGCCGCCAAAGGAGAGGTTTCGGCGCCAGTGCTGGTGGTGGTCGCCACGCTCGCCAGTCTCTTGGGCGCCAGCATCGCTTATACCATTGGCCTGCGTGGCGGGCGGGCCGCGGTGATGCGCTTCGGGCGCTATATCCGGCTGGATGAGCAGCGGCTGGATGCCATCGAGGTCTGGTTCGCGCGCGCGGGCGTCTTCGCCATCCTCATCGCGCGCATTACACCGTTCGTGCGGACGGTCGCGTCATACCCCGCCGGTATGCTACGCATGCCACGGCGCACGTTCGTGCTCGCGACGCTCGCAGGCTCGTTGGTGTGGTGTACGGTGATGGTCACGCTGGGCGACCTGTTGGGCAACAATTACACGGCGGCGCTCAAGCTCATCGAGAAGTATACGGTGCCAGCGGTGGCGGTGGTGGCCGTGCTCATCGTCGCTTACCTGTGGTTGCACAATCGCCTCAAGCACGCCCAACCACGTGGACTGACCGAGGCCGGGGTGCGTGCTATCCACGAGCGCGAGGAGCGGCCCTAACGCCCTGAGCGCCTTCCCTAACGACCAATGGCGATAGGCCAGACAGGTGGCAATGGAGGTGATAACCGCCATGCCGCGCTTGAACGCTCCATGAGGGCATGGCACATTCGTCATGGCGCATTAGTCGCGGAGGAGCATGCAGGTGGTGGTGCCGTGGGCATAGAGCGTGCCATCGGCACCGGTGAGGCGCCCTTCCGCTGTGGCTATGCGCCCGCCGAGGTGGATCACGCTGGCTTCCGCGCGCACGGGGCCAGTGGTGCGAGTCATGGCACGGATATAGTTGATCTTGAGTTCCAGCGTCGCGTACCTGGTGCCCAGGGGTAGTTGGGAATGGACCGCGCAGCCCATCGCCGAATCCAGTAACGTCGCCGCCAGCCCGCCATGTACGCTGCCGATGGGATTGTAGTGTTGCTCGCCTGGCTCCCCCACGAAGACCACATGCCCGTCACCCACCTCGACCAGCGTGAAATCCAGCAGCCGGGCCATTGGCGGTGGTGGCAGCCGCCCGGCCATCCACGCTTCCAGCATCTGGCGCCCGCTCAGGCGCCGCGCGGCCTCTAAGGTGAGCGAAGGGTCATTCCAGGTGATCATGCGCGTGCGCGCGGTTGTGGGGTCCTCGGAGTTCTCAGCCACAGGATGTCCCTAATATGTGGGAGCGACGGGTAAGATCATGACAGGGCACCAGCGTGTGTGATGCGTGCACTGGCAACCTGCTCTTAAGCTCGACGGTCGTGAGCCGTTCGTGACGCGGTGTCCGCTGGGGCGGAGGAGGTGGGATTCGAACCCACGGTGCTATTCGCACACGCGATTTCCAGTCGCGCCCACTAGGCCTCTATGGGACTCCTCCGCGCGGTGAGCAAGCGGGAACGAGCGCACGCGCACCCAGCCCTCGCCTGGCGGAAGGGGCGGGATTCGAACCCGCGGAGCCCTATTCAGGCTCGCCGCTTTTCGAGAGCGGTACCATAAACCACTCGGACACCCTTCCGCCGGGCAGTATAGCATATCACGCCAGCGCGCGCAAGCGCCAACACCTATCGTGCGGCGAGCGCCGGGCGGGGGGAGCGCCTGCCCGTCAGCCAGTTGAGGAGGTGCGCGGAGCCGCCGCCAATGGGGCGGGTGGTATGCTCCTCTACCGCTGCGCGATGTGGTCTCGCGATGTGGTGTCGCGATGTGGTCTCGCGATGTGGTCTCGCGATGTGGTCTCGCGATGTGGTCTCGCGATGTGGTCTCG
>JADMIN010000466.1 GCA_015478575.1 Ktedonobacterales bacterium
TCTTCCCAGCGGAAGGAAACTGTCTCTTTTGCCCCTCGACCATGCACAAGCCCTGCCCCGCTCCATCGCTCCCTTGTGGCGGAATATGATATACTCTTGCATTGGCAGGCCCGAATTCGTCATAGTGATGCGGGGATCATTCGCGGGGATCGGCACGCACATCGCCTAGGTATTTTCGCGGATATCTCTCTGAGGCCGCTTCCCCGTCCGTCGGGGAGGCGGGGCGAGTCGCTCGTTGCTCTGTGGTGGAAGAGGGTCAAGCGCTCCGAGGTGTCTCCCCCCATCCAAAGGATTATGCTGAACACGTTCTCGCGCCCACGTCTCGCACGCCCTCACGAGGAAGAGGAACGACGCTGGGGAGAGGCCACACTCCAGCGCGCGATTGGTACTAGGCCGCGGCCACGGCAGGCGGAGATATGGCATACTGGTGCGCGCGAAGAGCCGTGGCGCGCGAACCTCTCGTGGTAACGTCTATTAGGGTAACGTCTATTGGCATGAATCATGTCATTATGGGTCTCGAGGCCGGGCGCGCATGGCAGACATCGCGCGCGCCGCGATCGAGCGGATGGCCTCGCAGCCGCAACTGATAAGGTGGGTCGCAACATGGCAAAGAATCTGGTGATTGTAGAGTCGCCCGCCAAAGCGAAAACGATAGAGAAGTTCCTTGGAAGCGACTTTGAAGTGCGCGCTTCTATGGGTCATATTATTGATCTGCCCAGCAAAGGCTTGGGCGTAGATGTCCGGCACGAGTTCGCGCCCAAATACGTGGTCATCGAGAAGAAAGAGCGCCTGCTCTCTGAGCTGAAGAGTGCCAGCAAAAAGGCCCAAACGGTCTACCTCGCCCCTGACCCCGACCGCGAAGGCGAGTTCATCGCGTGGGCGCTCAAGGACCAGCTCGGCCTCAAGCATCCACGCCGCGCCGTCTTCAATGAGATCACCAAACGCGCGGTACAGGATGCCATCGCCCATCCACGCGAGATTGATGAGGATCTCTTCAACGCGCAGCAGGCGCGGCGCGTGCTCGATCGCCTGGTCGGCTACAAGATCAGCCCGCTGCTGTGGCGCCGCGTACAGTCAGGCACCAGCGCCGGGCGCGTGCAGTCCGTGGCCTTGCGGCTGATCTGCGAGCGTGAGGCGGAGATTCGCGCCTTCGTGCCCGAAGAATATTGGACCATCACCGCGACACTCAGCAAGCCAGGAGACCCCCTGCGCTTCGAGGCGGCGCTTGTTGGTCGCCAGGACTCCGCCGAGGCCGCCGAGAGTGATGCCGAGCTGGCGGAGAGCGATGCGACACCAAACGACGCCGCGCAGCGGCACGATGGGCACGCCCCCCGTGGCCGCATCCGCATCGCGTCGGCGGAGCAGTCCGCTGCCTTGCTGCGTGAGCTGGAGGGCGCGGCCTATACGGTCCTGAGCGTGCGCCAGCGTGACGTGCGCCGCCAGCCATTCCTGCCATACACCACCAGCACGCTCCAGCAGGATGCCTCGATTCGCCTCCGCTTCAAGCCCAAGCGCACGATGGCGCTCGCGCAGCAGCTCTATGAAGGGATCGCGCTGGGCGACGCGGGCCACCAGGGCCTCATTACGTACATGCGTACGGATTCCACGCGCATCGCCGCTGAGGCGCAGGCAGAGGTGAAGCACTACATCGCGCAACGTTTCTCCCCAGAGCACGTGGGCGAGGGGCGCACCGCCAAGGCCAACGCCAAGGCCAACGCCAAGGCCAACGTGCAAGATGCCCATGAGGCCATCCGCCCGACCGATGTGACGCTCACACCGGAGCGAGTGAAGCCCTATCTGACGAGCGAGCAATACAAGCTCTACGAGCAGATCTGGCGGCGCTTTGTCGCGGCTTTTATGGCCCCCGCGGTCTTCGATACCGTGCGCGTGGATATCGGCGCGGCGGCTTTGCTCTTCCGCGCCACCGGCGCGAAACTCAAATTCGCTGGCTTCTACGCCGTCTGGCCGCGCGAGGAGGATGGTGATACGCTGCCAGCGCTGGATACGGGCGAGCGGCTTGAGCTGCATACGCTCGCGCCAGAGCAACACTTCACCCAGCCGCCGCCGCGCTTCAATGAGGCCAGCCTCATCAAAGAGTTAGAGGAACGCGGCATCGGGCGGCCCAGCACGTATGTGCCCATCGTCAGCACGGTCCAGGATCGTGGCTACGTGGAGCAGCAGGAGCGCCGCTTCGTGCCCACCTGGCTGGGTGAGACGGTGAACGAGCTGATGATGAAGCATTTCCCAGAGATTGTGGATATCAACTTCACCGCCGATATGGAGCGCCGCCTGGATGCTGTGGAAGACGGCAAGCAGGGCTGGACGGAGTTCCTCCAAGACTTCTATACCGCGCTACGCCAGCAGCTCGACCGTGCCGAGACCGAGATGGGCAAAGTGCGGAAGCCGGTGGAGGAGACCGACGAGCTGTGCCCGCAATGCGGCAAGCCGCTGCTCATTCGCACCGGGCGCTTCGGACGTTTCATCTCGTGCTCAGGCTTCCCGGAGTGCGATTTCAAGAAGCCGCTGCTGGTCAAGACCGGCGCGGTCTGCCCGGAGTGTGGCGGCGACCTCGTGGAGCGCAAAGGCCGCAAGACGGGCAAGCCCTTCTTCGGCTGCGCGAACTACCCCACGTGTGGCTATGCCACCTGGGATCGTCCGCTGGCGCTGCCCTGCCCGGAATGCGGCGGCCTGTTGGTGCAACCCAACGGGCGCAAGGAGGCCGCATGTGTGAAGTGCCATGCGGTGGTGGCGGGCATCGAGGAAGGGGCACCCGTGGTGATCGGCCACCGCGACCCTGAGACGGCAAAGCCGCGTGCGCGCGCGCCTCGCAAGACGGCTGGGGTGGCGGACGATGGCGCCGCGCCACGTACACCGCCGCGCGCGCGGCGAGCCACCACGGCCCGTACCACGAGCACGGTACGCAAGACGCCCGCGCGCAAGACGCCCGCGCGCAAGACGCCCGCGCGCAAGACGCCCGCGCGCAAGACGC
>JADMIN010000467.1 GCA_015478575.1 Ktedonobacterales bacterium
GAGAGGGGCTGCGCGGCGTCGAGCCAGTGGATGCGCGCGTCGGGGCGGAACCACGTGAGTTGGCGGCGGATATAGGCGTGGGTAGCCAACTGGAAGCGTGCCACCGCGTCGGCCAGCGCCGCCTCACCCCGCAGATACGCGCCGATCTCGCGGTAGCCCAGACTGGACATCGCGGGAAGCGACCAGGCATAGCCGCGTGCCACCAGCGCGCGCGTCTCCTCCACCAGCCCCGCCGCCAGCATGGCTTCGATGCGCGCGTCCGCGCGGGTGTAGAGCGCGGCGCGCTCTAGCGTCAGCCCGATCACCAGCGGGCGATAGGGTGTGGGGCGGCTGCCTCGCTGCTCCGAGAAGGGACGCCCACTCGTGAGGCAGACCTCCAGCGCCCGCACTAGTCGGCGCGTGTTGCGCGGATCAATGCGCGCCGCCGTGGTGGGATCGAGCACGGCCAGCCGCTCCAGCAGCGCGCCCGGACCGCGCGTCGCCGCCTCGGCCTCCAGCTCCGCGCGGAGCGCTGGATGCGGCGGAATCGTGGGAATCGCCAGGCCATCCACTACCGCGCGCACATAGAGGCCCGTGCCACCGACCAGCAGCGGCAGCCGCCCGTCCGCGTGGAGCGCGGCTATCGCCGCGGTCGCGTCCGCCTGGTATCGCGCCAGCGTGTAATGCTCGTCGGGCCAGACGACATCGAGGAGGTGATGTGGCAGGCGCGCGCGCTCCGCCAGCGTCGGCTTGGCGGTGGCGATATCCATGCCACGGTAGATCTGGCGTGAGTCCGCCGCGACCGCCTCAGCGGTGACGCCATGGGCACGCAGCCGCGTCGCCAGCGCCACGGCCAGGGTCGTTTTGCCGGTGGCCGTCGGCCCCACCAGCGCCACAAGGGGATGTGACAGGGGATGTGACATAGGAACGCACACCATCGCGCGTGATCGGTGTTCAAAGAGCATGCGGCGGACGTGAGCCGCGGCCCCACGAAAAGACCGCGCACACTATACCACGTGACCACATACCACGTGACCACGCGCGCGGTCATGGCCCGCGTAGTATGCCTGGGAGACCTCGGCCAAAGCCGCGTGGCCGCCCACGCCCATGCTCCCCCACCATATCTCCATACCCACCGTCGCGCAGACCTACGCGACCTACGGGCGGATGCGGGCGGGGCGTGGGCGGCGCAGCAGGCGCTGCGTGCGCGCGGCCAACACGGCACCGAGCGTTGCTCCAGCGACCATCGTGAAAGGCGCGAGCGCGCCCCACAACACCGGCGCGCCGAGCAGCCAACCACCCCAGGCGCCGAGCACCAGCGCGCCCAGTGTGACGAGCGCCGGACTCCACCGGCGCAGGCGCGTGGTGAGCCGTAGCGCCCGCCGACTGATCGCGGCATCGGCGCCGAGCGCCGCCCCCGCGCCGACCAGCACCAACACCAACAGCAGCGCCCACGGCGACGCGGGCGCATGCCCCCGCACAAAGGCATCGCGTATGGCCAGCAGTTGTCGCCCGTCGAGGAAGGCGCCCGCGAGCAACCCACCGACCGCCCCGGCAAGCGATGTGCGCGCGCGGGTCAGCCCGGGCGCGCCGCCCGTTCCCGCCAGCGCGCCGAACGGCGCGACCAGCGCCGTCAACACGAGCAGCGCCACGAAGAACGGCGTCGCCAGATGCGGCCCCAGCGTCACGGCAGCGAAGGCACGCGGCACCACGGCCATCACGGCGGCGGCCAGTGAGAGCGCCAACGTGAACGCCAGCGCCAACTGGGCATTCCGCGAGCGCGACGGCCCCGCGGACGCATATTTGCGTGGCGCCGCGGCAGCGGACGTGGGGGGAACCGCTCCCACGGAAACCGGCGCCACCTCCACCGTCACCGGCACCTCGATCCGCTGGCCAACGGAGGTCAGCACCAGCATCGCCTGGCGCGCGCCAGGCTGCGCCCGTCGGCTCGTCTCGACCGCTAGGCGCACCCGCGTCACCGGCGCGGAGAAGCGCACGCGGTCGGGCACCAGCCAAGGCACGCTCGACGTGATCTCGCCCTGGACGGAGGTGCCAAGCCTACCGCTGATCGTCAGCGTGCGCTCCTCACGCTGACCCGCGCGCACGCGCCCAAAATAGAGCGAGGTCGGCTGCGCGAGGAGGGTGCCGGTGGGCGGCGGTGGCGAAGGGGCCGCCCTGGGTGGCGTTCGCGGCGTGGCCGCGGTGGCGGCGTGGGCACTCGTCAGCGCGGCACGGGCGGCGGCCAGCACCCCAGTAGCGGCTGGGGCGGCGGCACGGGCGACAGCCAGCCATGAGAAGCCACCTGGGCCACCTATGCCAGTGGCGGACCACGGCCTGGTGCGGAGCTGGTTGGCGCGCGCCACGAAGGCAATCAGCGCGGCGGCGGGGTCGGGCGTGCTGGCGCGGGCGGCGGTGGCAGCGTCGGCCAGCGCCGTCTCACCCCACGTGCGCAGCCAGGCTTCCATGCGCCCCGCGGCGAGATGCTCAGCGGAATCCCGCGGCTGGCGCTGGCAGAGTGCCAGCAATTCCACCGCGTTGTGCGCGCACTCACCGGAGCGATAGACCAGCCCAGGGGGGCGCAGCAGATCGCTGGCGAAATCGGTGATGGTGGCATAGCGCGCCGCGCGGTCGTGTTGTGTCGCGCGCTCGATGGCGCGCTGGATGTGCGGCGCGATGGTGGCGTTGCGTGTGTGCAGCGGCGGCAACAGAAAGGGGCTGGCGCCGGGGTCGTAGCCAGTGAGCAGCGCGTAGAGCGTGCAGCCCAGCGCGTAGACGTCAGCACGCGCATCCGTCTGCGCCTTGCCATATTGCTCCGGCGGGGCGAAGCCGGGCGTGCCGAGCAACTGCGTATCGTGCGCGCGGCCAGGAGTGAAGACACGAGCGATGCCAAAGTCAATCAGCTTGATCTCGCCCCGCGCCGTCACCATCACATTGCCAGGCTTGAGGTCGCGAAAGATGATCGGCGGAGACTGCCCGTGCAGGTACGCCAACACATCGCAGAG
>JADMIN010000468.1 GCA_015478575.1 Ktedonobacterales bacterium
GAGGAGGACTCACGGTAGGTCTCCAGATACGTTGGGCAGGAGGGTAGGCAGAGTCCACAGCGGATGCACTGGCGCAGGATGTCACCGCGCGGCTGATCTGGGCCGGAGAAGCCACGGAGTGCGAGTGTCGGCGCCTCCGCCGCGGCTGCCGCGGGCGTCACGTCCTTTGCCATGCTCGTTCCCTCCTCTGCCATCCGCCCACGTGGTCTCTCGTCCGCGGCCAGCGAGATATGCGCCCGCCCCACGCCTCGGTGGCGCTCCCTCGACCGCTCCAGCATACGCCAGTTCTAGTATACGCCGCGCGCCCGATCTCCCGCACGAACGCTCGCGCCGGGGCATGATAGAATAGGGGCGCATGAGAAAAGTATACACGGGAGGCGCATGGGCGCATATGACGTGACACGCCTGGTCAGACACCTCCTGACGGCGCGCGCCCAGGTCTCTCGTGGCCGCCGCGCTCTATGCGCTGACCAGGGGGAGCCTATCGGCCTTGGCGCGTGGGCTTGGTCACCGGGCTGGCGGGAGATGCTCGGCGTGATGGTGCTAACGCGGCGCTTGGCTAGTTGATGGATAGCTTTGCGGAGCGGCGGTTGTTGGCTGCGCTTCCGCTCACAGGAGCATCTCGCATGGAAGACCTGACCTCACTGCTGGCGCGGTTTCCTGACGGCCTGCATGGCAAGCGCCTCCACGCGATGGGCGCGGGCGGCAGCGGCATCTCCGCTGTGTTGCGGCTGGCGCGGGAGCGCGGCGCGCTGGTCACGGGCTGTGACGCGGCGATGACGACGATGGCGCGCGCGCTGGGTGCGCATGGCATCGCCGTGGCGCTGGGACACGACCCGGCGCATGTGGCGGGCGCAGATCTCGTGCTGACCACTCCCGCCATCACCTATCCGCACCCCGACCACCCGGAACTGACCGCCGCGCGCGAGCGGGGCATTCCCGTGGCGCAGTGGCAGGTGCTGCTCGGCTACCTGATGCGCGAGAGCATCGGTGTCTCGGTCGCGGGCGTGCATGGCAAAGGCTCGACCACCGCCATGCTGGGCGCGCTGGCCATCGCCGGGCGGCTCGATCCCACCTGCGAGGTGGGCGCGCTCGTCAAGGATTGGGGCGCGAACCTCTTCCTGGGCCACGGCCCGTACTTCATCAACGAGGCGGACGAGTTCAACTACAACTTCCTGCACTATCATCCGCGGCTGGTCGTGCTGACCGCGGTGGAATACGATCACCCAGAGTTCTTTCAAAGCTACGAGGCGATCCGCGAGGCGTTCGTGCGCTTCTTGCGGGGCATGGATATGGCGCCGCGACCGGGCGCGCTGCCGCCGACACTCGTGCTGAACGCTGACAACCCCGGCTGCCGCGAGGTGCTGGAGCGGCTGGGCGCGTGGCCTGGCGAGGTGCGCTGGTTCGGCATGGAGCGCGAGGGGGAAGGCGCGGAGGTGGAGATGCGCGCGGAGGATGTGCGCGCGGAGGTGGAGATGCGCGCGGAGGAGGTGCGTGACGACACGGAGACCAGCTTCGAGCTGCGGTGGCGCGGCGAGGCGCTGGGCCGCGTGACGCTGGAACTGCCCGGCCGCCACAACATCGCCAACGCGCTGGCGGCGGCGGCGGCGGCGATGGCCCTGGGGGTGGATCGGACGCTGCTGGCGCCCGCGCTCTCGGCCTTTGGCGGGCTGCGGCGGCGCTTCGAGGTCATCGCGGCTGATGACGGCGTGACCTTCATTGATGACTATGCGCATCACCCGCATGCCGTCGCCCTGACACTGGGAACGGTGCGGCGGCGCTTCCCTGGCCGACGGGTCGTCGCGGTCTTCCAGCCGACGCTCTATACCCGGCTCGCGCGCTTCCTAGAGCTGTTCTCCCAGGCATTCGACGCGGCGGATGTGGTGGTGATCGTGGAGACACAGCCCTCGCGCGAGCGCGATACGGGGCTGGTGCATGGGACGGATCTGGTGCGGGCCGTCGCGGCGCGGCCCACCTTCGTGGCGCGGCCCGATGCCGCGCGCTACGGCGGCACCTATGCGGAGACGGCGGCGCTGCTGCGGGCGCTGCGCCAGCCGGGGGATGTGATCGTGGTGATGGGGTCTGGCCCGGTCAATCAGGTCATCACCGGCGGAGAGGGCTAGCGTGGGCATCGCTCTGCTGGCCGCCCCCTGATGTGTTGCTATCCAAGGACGTGTTGCCATCCAAGAAAAAAGCGCCCATCTTGCGGATAGACGCCTCATGCGGTAGCGCATTGCTAGCATTACGTGCTTGCTAATGAGCGGATGGTCTGCTAGAATGGCGGCCAGCAACGGCCCTCACCTGCCTACTGAAAGACATGCTCCCGTATGGAACGACGACCGACGCGATGGGCCGGGACGCTGTTTGTGCTGGCTGGCATTGTACTGGCCGCGGTCGGCAATCTTGCGAGCGATCTCCTGTCAGCGGCTGTGCCGTCAGAGGCGAAACGTGCGGCCCTGCCGGCCCTTAGTCTCGTGGTGCTCGCGGAATTTGTCGTGGCCCTGCTCCTGCTCCGGGCGCAGCGCTTCGCGACCGAACAAGATCCCCAGCGACGGAGGCATGCGCGCCGCTCCGCCACCGTCGCGCTGATCGTCTTGGCCGAGTTCCTGGCAGCGGCCCTCGGTGCCGTGAGCAACGTGGCGTCAGGGGATCTCCCGCCGGAGTTCAGTCGCAATGCCTGGCTGCCCTTCCTCGTCGTGGCGGCGCTCGTCGCCGTCGTCGCCGTACTGCTTCACCTCTGCCAGAATGCGCCGCCGGTCGCGGAGACCAATCGCGCGAAATTCCTCGAACAACTGCGGACCCGCTACGACCACCGCCGGGAGGACGCGCTAGGCGGAGCAGCACTGCTCGCGCTGGGGCTGCGCGACGAGCCGGAGGCGCTCAGCGGTCCAGTGCTCGCCCTTGGCCGGGCCGACAGCGTGCGGGAACCGGCCGATGCCCACGCGTTGCCTCTGGGAACGTCCATTGACCAAGTCTATGAC
>JADMIN010000469.1 GCA_015478575.1 Ktedonobacterales bacterium
GTGCTTTCATCCCTCCAGTCTACCACGTTTTGGCGGCTTTCAAGACAGTCTCTAAGGACCATCGGCATCAGGCGACGCCGAACGTGACTCCAAGCAGCCAGAACGTAGGCGCCGCCATCCGCCGCGCGCTCACAAGACGGCGTGCCCGCTAGCGGGACGCACTCAGCCGCTCAAAGCAGAGGAAATCCGGCTCATCTGAGGTCGTCTCGCGCATACCGACCGCGGCGGCTACCCGCAGAGAGCGCGCGTTCTCCGGTGCGATCTTCGCGATCACGCGCTCCACGCCCGGTTGGGCGAATGCCCACTCGATCAGCGCGGCGGTGGCTTCCGCCGCGTAGCCGCGCCCACGAGCGCTGGGGAACACCACATAGCCAATCTCGATTGACCGAGCGCCCCGCACCGGCCCGTGGAAGCCGACATCCCCGACCACCGCCGCCGAGGCCGCGGTGAGGGACAGCGCGATGGCCGGCGCGATGACCGCCCAGACCCAGCGCTGATCTCCAGCGCGCTCTGCCATGCTGGCGTAGATGCTGGGCAGCGCGCGGGCGAGATGTGGCCCAGGCCACTCGTCTGGCACCGTCGCTTGGAGGCGCTCGCCCAGTGCGGCGCGTTGCCCGCGCGCCAACAGCCGCACCTCTTCGAGCGAGAGTGCCCGTAGCCGCAGGCGGGCGGTCAGGATCTCATAGGTAGGCTCCACGGGGGCAACGCTCCTCTTCCAATAGCCGGTGTGGGTTCAACCGTTCGGTGGCGGGATGGGAGGGGCGGGCGGCGGAGGCGATGGCATGCCTCGTGCCTTCCCTATTTCCTCGATGGACAGCATACCAAAGATCGCCCGTAGGCGAGAGGCGAGAGGCGAGAGGCGAGCGGCGAGCGCACGTCCACGCGGAGCGCTACCGTGCTCCTCTTGATGATCATCCGCGCGCCATCGTGCGGGAACACGTCCAGATATCGTGGGGTGCGGCGCGGAGCGCAAGGAGATGCCCAGGGAGACACTGATGGCCTCCCTGGGCGTGCTATTGGTAGAACCGAACGGCACGGGTCGCGCTATTTGTCGTCCTTATGGCTCTGCCTGCCAGCATCGCGGTGCTGCTCGCTGGAGCCGCCGCGGGTGCTACTATGGCCCTCAGAACCACTCGAATGGCCGGACTGACCTCCGCGGGAGTGCTCGCCACCCTCGCGCTCTTTGCTGACCGTCTCGCCGCCCTTGCGGCCGGCTTCCTTGGCCTCTTGAGGGCTGAATTCGTGGGCGGTGCCCTTCTCATGTGCCACTTGGCCGCCCTTGTGGCCAGTTTCCTTGGCCTCCTTGGAACTGAACTCGTGGGCGGTGCCCTTCTCATGCGCCGCCTTGCCACCCTCACGGGCAATCTTGCGCTGCTCGTCGTCGTCCATCGAGGCGAAGCCACGGTTGCTGGTATCTGCCATGACGCATTCCTTTACGCTAGCGCCGTAACCACCCATCCCAAGGAGGAACAGGCGCATCTCCTGACAACCAACCGCTTTGTGGGTTGCCAGAAGGCCAATCGCGCATAGACTGTGCCAGGGCCAGCGCCTCCGCTCCCAGCGCGGGGCACACCAGGATTCACTGGAGGGGCATGCTGCTGGAGCACTGGCGCGAGACCCACGAGACCAACCTCAGCGCCGTGCGCACGCGCCAGGGCGCCCCACCGCGAACGGGGAGGCGCACGCTGGCCGCGGATGTATTATCATACTCAAGACAGCAGCGCCGCGTGCGCGCGCCCACGCCGCGCGCCACCACCCGCCCCCTTCAGATCCAAAGGAGTATCCAACATGGCGACTGGCCAGCCGACGCGACCGATGACCCTGACGCAGAAGATCCTCGCCGACCACGCCGCGCATCTGCTACGTCCCTGGGTGGAAGCCGGGGATATGCTGCGGATCCGCGTGGATTGGAGCATCGCGAGCGAGTTGGCCTGGAACGGCATGGACCGCACCTATACGCTGCTGGGCCGGCCAGGCATCGCCAACCCCGCGCGCTTCTATCTCGCCCTCGACCACACGGTGGATCCCGTGACGCTGGCCAACGACGCGCGTACGCGCAAGCTGGCTGACCTCTCGCGCGCCTTTGCCAAAGAGAGCGGCCTCCAGCACTTCTATGACGCCAACGTCACCATCATGCACACCAAATTCTATCGTGACCTGGTACAGCCCGGTGAGGTCGTCATCGGCGCCGACTCCCACACGAGCTCGCACGGCGGGCTGGGCGCTTTTGCCGTCGGGCTGGGCGGCGCGGATGTGACGGCGGCGATGGTGCTGGGCGAGACATGGATCGAGGTGCCCGAAGCCATCGCCGTGGAGTATGAGGGCGAGCCAGGCTTCGGCATCGGTGGCAAAGATATCATCCTGCGCACGCTCGGCCTGCTGGGACGCAACACGGTGGCGATGGAGCGGACGGTAGAGTATCGCGGCGCGGCGTCGCAGGCCTTCACCACTGATATGCGCTTCACCATCTGCAATATGACGGCGGAGTTCGGCGGGCTGAACGGCATCTTCGAGGCCAATGAGCCGGTGGCCACCTGGCTCACGCGCCGCCGCCGTGGCTACAACGACGCCACGCGCTACTTCCGCGCCGACGCCGACGCACCCTACATCGCACGCTATCCTATCGCCCTCTCCGCCCTCGCGCCACAGGTGGCACAGCCCTTCTCCCCTGATCATGTCCGTGATGTGGATCAGCTCGCCGGTCAGCCGCTGGATGGCGCGTTCATCGGCGCCTGCACCACGACCGAGGAGGAGTTGGCGCTGGCCGCGCTCGTGCTGGAGGTGGCGCTGGCCGACGGCGCCCAGCCCCACGCCACGGCAGCCGCGCGGCGGATCGTCGTGCCGGGCGACCTGATGATCGAGGCAAACCTGCGCGCGCATGGCCTGTGGGAGATCTACCAGCGCGCCGGCTTTCTGGTGGATCCGCCCAACTGCTCGATGTGCCTGGGCATCGCCAGCCGCAAGGCCGGCAAGGGTGAGGT
>JADMIN010000470.1 GCA_015478575.1 Ktedonobacterales bacterium
GCATCGAGGGTGGGATCGGCGGCGCTGGCGGCGGTACCAGCCGCCACACCGCGCTGGCGCAGCTCGCGGGTGAGCGCATAGGCCGCGCGTGGGCTGAAGCGCTCGCGCTGCTCGACCCAGAAGTCGGCGAAGGCCTGGTCATCCAACAGACGCATGCGCTCGAGGCGGTCGAGCACGCGCTCGGCCAGCTCAGCGGGAATGGGAGGGCGGTTGGGCCGCGGCTGGAGCAGGCGACGGCGGACCTCGGCGCGGCTGCGTGGACGTGCCGCCAGGAAACGCAGGGCGGCATCGAGCGCGCGCCCCTCCTCGGCTAGGGTGCGCAGGCGCTCCACGTCCGCTGGCGTCAGGTCGTGCCCGACCGTCAGCCCTTCTGAGACGAGGGCGGCGCCATCGAGGCTAAAGGCGTAGCGCCCGTCGAGGAAGACGCTCCAGTGATCGGGCTGCCGGGCATGTGGCTCTATGGCGGTGATATTCATGGCAGTGGATTCTTCTTTTCGGTGCCCGCCCTGTCGGAAGGGGCGGGCATGCCAGTGGCGAGCCGCAGACTCCAACGCTCTAGCCGCGCCGCGGCCCGGCCCAGCCCCGTGGGTGTGACGGCGTGGCCAGCGAGGCTGGCCGCCACCCAGCGCAGCCAGAGGGTGAGCGCGGTGATGCCGAGCGCGAGGACGGCAGCGTACAACAAGAGGCCTAGGGCAACGGCGAGCCGGCCATCGGCGGCGTTGCCGAGGACCACCAGCCAGAGTAGCAAGAGGGCCTGTGCCAGGGCCAGCAGCGCGAAGAAGAGCAGGGCGCGCGCGGCGTGCAGCCGGACGAAGCGGTCGCGTGGCTCGCGCAGCAGGGTGGTGGCCGCGGGAATGATGGGCACGGCATAGCACAGGGCGGCGCGGACTCGTGGGCGCCGCCCTGTGGGAGCGGGGGCGCCCCGTCGCGCACCCAACCGAGCGGACGCGCCCGTGGGCGTCTCAGCGGGCGTCTCAGCGGGTGGGCGACTGTGGGGGGAGGGCGGCATAGCGTTCGGCATACTCACCTACGATCGGCAGGCGCATCTCCTCGCCACTGAAGGCGGCGATCATCGGCGCGAGCCACAAGATGGCAATGGCGAAGAAGGATAGCAGCGCGACGCCGGTCGCGAGCGTGCTGAAGACGTGCTGGCGCGTATTCAGATAGACATCGCCGAGGAGATTCGAGGCGATATATGCCAGCACCGCGAAGACTGTGAGCGAGCCGGTCAGAAGGATGGACTGCACGGCATGGAAGCGGACATAGGTGTTGTGGCGCTCGTTGAAGTAGACGACGAGGCCGGAGACCCACCAGAAGAGGTAGCTCACACCCGCCGCTTTGCGCGGGCTGAGGGTGAAGGAGGTCGCTTCCCACTCCTCTGCGGTCTCAGGCGGGGCGGGGTGACCAGCGGCGCGCATGTTGGCGGCGGGGAAGGCCATCGTCGCGTCGGCATCTTCCTCCTCATCGGCCAGGGCGCCGGCCCAGGGCACCGCGAGCGCGTCATCTTCGAGCGCGTCATCTTCGAGCGCGTCATCTTCGGCGGAGGGGTCATGCGCGGGGTAGGGGCCGCTGGCACGATCAGGAGGCCAGCCAGCGGCGCTGGCCTGGCGGGCGGCGCTGGCCGCTTCACCTGGCTGGAGCTGATGCGCGCTGGAGCGCCCTGGCATCTGCTGTCCCGAATACTGTTGCACCGGAAGCCTCCCTCCCCAAGAAGCCACTAGCCGCCGACGTAGCGCAGATACTCATCGGCGAGCGCGCTGAATTGCTTGTGTGGCCCGTTGCCACCAAACTTGTCACGCAGAGAGACGACACGCTCCTCCACATCCGCCGCTTCGGCGATGCCCACGTCTTCGGTGATGATGCTATTGAAGATGGGGGGATGGATGCCTGGGATGGCATCGCGGCGCATGCTCAGGACGGTTTGTTTGTGCAGGCGGCTGGAGGCGCGGAAGCGTGAGACGACGATCCCTAGCCCAAAGATCTCATGCTGGGCGCGCAGGGCGAAATCGGCCATGCGGTCTAGCACCAGCGGGACGCCGAGCGTCGAGAGGATATCGGGCACGACGGGGATGAGGAAGTAGCGGCTGATGGCGATGCCATTGAGGGTGATGATGCCGAGGTTGGGCGGGCAATCAATCAGGACATGATCGTAGTGGGGCAGGAGGTCGCGCATGGCCTCGCGCAACGCATAGACGGTTGGGCTGCGGAAGGATTCGAGGTCGGTGATCTTGGTGATCTTGTCTTGAATGCGGTGGAGGCGGATGCTGGAAGGCAAGAGATCGAGGCCGGGAATGCCGCCGCCGACGTTGGAGACGCGGGGGAGGATGGCTTCCTGTGGGGAGAAGAGATGTGAAGCGTCGAGTTGGTCTTTGAAGAGTTGGAAGAGTGTCTGCCCTCCCTGATCGCGTTCGCGCCAGCGCCGCTCGGTGACGAGGGCGATGGTGGCGTTGGTCTGGGGATCGAGATCAATGACCAAGACGCGCCTATTGTGCTCGGCCGCCAGATAGTGGGCGAGGGCAATCGTCAATGTGGTCTTGCCAACGCCGCCCTTGAGATTGATGACACTGGTCACGACAGCCATCCTCAGAAACCTCCCCGCACCGCCAGGATACACCCCAACAGGATACGCCTCAACAAGATACGTCCCAAGCGAGACGTTAAGATACGCCGATGCCTTGCCGCCCGTGCGCGCACGAGGCCCCATATTCCCCTACATGGTATCCGACATGGGCGCCGCTGTCTACACCTGTAGGCTAAACCCATAGGGTCTGTGATGTGAATGGTATTATGGGTGCGGGGACCTAACCCCCCAGCCCCCTTGCCGACCTAACCCCCCTGCCCCCTTCCCTGCGAGGGAAGGGGGCAGGGGGGAGGGGGGAGCGTTGCCCACGGCGCTGGCGCGGAGCGGGCACTGGGGCTAAGGCCGCTGGCTGGCTCGGCGGCGCGGGCCTCTCCAGCAACGCGCGGCGGTCGC
>JADMIN010000471.1 GCA_015478575.1 Ktedonobacterales bacterium
CCACAAAGGTCGGCACCATCAGCGATCACACGACCGGCGGGAGGGCTAGCGGGTGATGTAGCGACTGTTCGAGAGGCGCTCTGCGCCACGCGGTGCATCCATCCGCAGGCGGTCGCCCAGGCGCGCGCGCATTTGCGCGGTGGCGCGACGTATCAAGCGATGGCAGACCTGTTCTCCGTGCTCGCTGACCCGACCCGCGCGCAGGTGGTTCACCTGCTGCTTCATCAGGAACTCTGTTCCTGCGATCTCGCCGCCGCGCTGGGGATGAGCGCGCCGCGCATCTCGCAACACCTGCGGGTGCTGCGCGCGGCGCATGTGGTCAAGACGCGCCGGGAAGGGAAGCTCATCATCTACACCCTCGATGATGCGCATGTGCGTCTGCTCTTTCAGTTGGGGTTAGCGCACACTGGCGAGACGGTTTCTGATGCTGTGGCTGACATCGGCTGACATCGGCTGACATCGGCTGACAGCGTGAATGAGAGCGAATACGACCGCGCCCACCGCGAATCCGATTGGTCACGCGCAGGATAGTGAGAGTGGCGAGATGACAGGGAGACTGACCTTATGAGTGATGTTCAACCTCGTGACGCCGACCATGCGGGACACGCCGACCATGCGGGGCACACGCATGCGGGGCACGCCGATCATGCCGGGCACACGCATGGGGTACGCGCTGACGCCGACCGTCGCTATCTGCTGATCGCGCTGGCGCTGCTGGTGGTCTTCATGCTCTTCGAGGTCGCCGTAGGGTTTCTGGCTTCATCGCTCGCGCTGATCTCCGATGCGGGGCATATGCTGACGGATGTGGGGGCACTGGCGATGGCGCTGGTGGCGATGCGGCTGGCGGCATCTCCCGCCGCTGGGCAGCGCACCTTTGGCCTCAAGCGGGCGGAGATCCTGAGCGCGCAGATCAACGGCATCACATTGCTGGTGCTGGCCGCGATCTTTGTCTTCGAGGCGATTCGGCGGCTCATCACGCCGCCGCGTGTCGAGGGCGGCTTGGTCCTCATCGTGGCGCTCGTGGGCATCGTGATCAACGTGGCCGCTACGTGGACACTGGCGCGGGCTAACCGGCAAAGTCTGAATATCGAGGGCAGTTTTCAGCATATCCTGACGGACCTGTATGCCTTCATTGCGACAGGCGTCGCCGGGGCGCTCATCTATCTGACCGGCATTAACCGACTTGATGCTATCGCGGCGCTGGTCGTCGCGGCCTTGATGACGTATGCGGGCATCAACCTGGTGCGGGCGTCTTGGCGCATCTTGCTGGAAGCGGCGCCCGCCGGACTCGACCCTGAGTTGATCGCACAAGCGATCACGCAAGAGGCTGGCGTCGAAGGCGTACACGATCTCCATATCTGGGAAGTCACCTCGGGATTCCCTGTGCTCTCAGCGCACATTGACGTCTCCGATCAGTGTGACGCCGAGCAGCGGAATGCGCTGCTGGATCACCTGACACGCTTGTTAGATGAGCGCTTTGGCCTTCATCACACGACCATCCAGCTTGAATGTGAACTGTGTGACGCCGATGGGTTGTTCTGCACGCTCTCGCGCGATGAGGAGCAACCTGGTCAGTGCGCGACGACGCCGCGGGGGGCGGAGCGCTGATGACAGTCGAGGCGGCGGCGGTGGTGATTGCTTTGGGGAGGTGGCTCACGTCGGCCACCGCGTGGAAAGGTGCTCGCCTGTGCGCGCGGGAAGTGTGTTAGGATAGAGTACGAGGGTCATTCTAGGAGCCTCATGCTTGCCGACCGCGAGAGGACGATGCGCATGACCACCTCTGAGACTTCCGCTGCCTCACTCGTCCCTCCCGCGGGTGGCCGCCGCGGCGCGAGCGCGCGCGCCACGCCCTCCACCGAGCGGAGTGGCGCTGAGATGCCAGGCGAGGCCGCCAACGGCGCCGCCCCCCTGGTGACCGACCGGCAGCGGCGCCGACCGCTGCCGACCATTCAGGATATCTGGAAGGCGCAGGAGGTCATCCGCCCACACGTCTACCACACGCCGCTGCTCCACTCGCGCACCCTCAGCGGGATGTGCGGCGCGAAGGTCTATCTGAAGGCGGAGAATCTGCAACGCTCTGGCGCCTACAAGATCCGTGGCGCCACCTATAAGCTCTCGCGCCTCACGCCCGAGGAGCGTGAGCGCGGCGTGATCGCCGCCTCCGCCGGCAACCATGCCCAGGGCGTGGCCATCGCCGCCGCGGCGCTGGGTATACCCTGCACCATCGTGATGCCCGTGGGCGCGCCGCTGGCCAAGGTCACGGCAACGCAGGGCTATGGTGCTCACGTGGTCCTGCACGGCGAGGCCTATGACGAAGCCTATGCGCGGGCGCGGGCACTGCAAGCTGAGTCGGGCGCGACCTACATCCACGCCTTCGATGATCCTGATATCATCGCTGGCCAGGGCACGCTTGGCCTCGAGATTCTCAGCGACCTACCGGATGTGGAGGCCATCGTCGTCGGTATCGGCGGTGGCGGCCTGATCTCGGGTATCGCCACCGCCGTCAAGGCGCTCAACCCCGATGTGCGCATCATCGGCGCGCAGGCGCGTGGGGCCGCCTCGATGCGCGCGGCGCTGGACGCTGGCGAGCTGGTCACGCTGTCCACCATCGCGACCATCGCCGATGGTATCGCCACGCGGAGCGCGGGGGTGTATACGTTTGAGGCGGTACGCACGCTGGTGGATGAGGTGGTGACGGTGGAGGATGAGGACACCATCCATGCGGTGCTGCTCTTGCTCGAACGCTGCAAACTGCTGGTGGAAGGGGCGGGCGCCGTGGGGGTGGCGGCGCTGCTGGCTGGGCAGGTGGACCTGACGGGGAAGCGCACGGCGGTCATCCTGAGCGGTGGCAATATTGACATGAATCTGATTGGCCGTTTCATCCAGCATGGCCTCTCGGCGCAGGGCCGCTACCTCGTCATTCAGACGCTGCTGGCGGACCGCCCAGGCGAGCTG
>JADMIN010000472.1 GCA_015478575.1 Ktedonobacterales bacterium
AGGCAGGCCTGCTCGGCATCGTCGGCGGAGTGGTCGGCGCGGCGGCTGGCGTGGGCGCGGGGACGCTGGTGGAACGGCTCATCGCGAACCTCTTCTTCCTCAGCCTGCCGAATGAGATCAACTGGGCGACGGTCGGCTCAGGCGTCGCGATCGGCTTCTTCACCGCCCTGATCTTCGGCCTGATGCCCATCGTACAGGCCAGTCAGATCCGCCCACTCGCGGTGCTCCGTGGCCTCTCGGAAGGCGCGGGCAGCCGGAGCATCTTGCTCTCGCTGGTGCTGGGCGTCCTGTTGGTAGTGCTCTTCTTCGCGCTGGCGTTCAGCATCCTACAGAATCTGACCCTCACGGTCGCCGCGGTGGTGGGCACTGGCATCTTTCTGGTGATCCTCAGTGGCCTCTTCACCGCCGTCGTCGCGGTCATCAGCCGCTTGCCCGTGCCCGAACGCCTCGTCTGGTGGTACTCCTTGATCATCGTGGCGGGGCTGTTGCTCTCCGCGGCCATCACCATCAAGATCCCGGCATTCGGCATCCTCTTCCTGGCGCTCTCGCTGCTGGGGGCGGTCATCGTGGTGCTGCCGCGCACGTGGAAGTCGAATGTCAAGATGGCGCTGCGCAATATCGGACGCCAGCCAGGACGCACCGTCACGACGATGGTGGCGCTCTTCATCGGCGTCTTCGCCATCGGCCTGATTCTGGTGCTTGGCCAGAACATCAAAGACAAGATCAACACCGCCCTGGCCAGCAACCTACAGTACAACTCGATCATCATCGCCAACCCGACCAATAAGGCCGCGGTTGACCAAGCGCTGGTCCCGATATCGGGCATCCAGGGCAAGCTGGTCAACACCGTAGCCCAGGCCGTTCCCATCAGCGTGGATGGCACCCCCATCCAGAACCTGCTGCCCAAGGGGGGGGACCACGGCAGCGGCACGAGCATCGGGCGCGAAGAAGCCCTCAGCTATCTGAGCCTCATCCAGGGCTATGACCTGGCGAACAATAGCGTGCCCGATGTGGCCCTCGCGCAGGGTGCCCAGGATACCACGACGGGCCTGAACCTCACCACAGCGAATGCCGGTTCGATGCTCGTCATCATGCCACAGCGCGCTTCCTTCGCGCCGCTCAAGCTCAAGCTCGACTCACAGATCGTGCTCGCGGTGCCCGATACCAAGCGTCTCGTCACCGTGACCGTGGTGGGCTTCTATACGCCCACCCTGACGCTCTCCGGGGGTGGCATGTATGCGGACAATAGCGTCGCGGTCGCGCTGGCGAACGGCAAACCACAGTATGTCTACCAACTCAAACTGGATCCCACCCGTTCGCAGCAGGTGCTGGATCAAGTGCAGGCGGCGGTCCCCAGTGTGCAGACCTTCAGCGTGGCGGAAATCACGCTGGTCATCAACTCGCTGCTCAATGACCTGATTATTATGCTGACGACGATTGCCTCGTTGGCCATGATCGCGGGCATCATCATCATCGCCAACGCCGTGGCGCTGGCCATGCTGGAGCGACGGCGCGAACTGGGCATCCTCAAATCGGTCGGCTACACCAGCCGCACCGTACTCGGCGGTGTCCTGCTGGAGAACGGTGTGATCGGCTTCACCGGCGCACTGATGGCGATGCTGCTGGTGACCCTGGCGCTGACCATCCTGGGCAAGGCGGTCTTCAACACCGACTTCGGCTTCGGCATTCCGATTGTGCTGGGCATGGTGCTCGCCACGGCGGCAGTCTGCATGGTTATCGCCGCCCTGGTCGCGTGGAGCGCGACGCGCGTGCGCCCGCTGGAAGTGCTGCGCTACGAGTGATCCCCCGCGCCCGCGTGCCACGCGGGGCGGCTATATGACCCCTCTGGGCACGTGCTCGTCACGACCCCCACGAGAGGTCAGCCCTTCCCCACCGCCCCTTTCTCACGATGAGAAGGGGGCGGTCGTGTCTTGGTCCGCGCACGAGACAAGCGCGCACCCACGACCGCGCACGAGTTCAGGGAGGCCGGGCGGCCCGCTCCTCATGCCACGCTCGCCCGCGCGGTGTACGGTAGCTAGTGCATCTCCTCCCAATCGCGTGCCGCCTCGTCGCCGCCACCCGTGCGCAGACGACAATAGCTCTCATAGCGGACGCGGTCCAGCGTGCTCGTGCGGACGGCCGCGCGGATGGCACACTCCGGCTCGTACAGGTGGCCGCAATCATGGTAGCGGCACGTGCCAAGGTACGGACGAAATTCCGGAAAGCAGGCATCCAATTGCTCCAGCGCCACCCCCGTGAGCGCCAGAGTGCGAATGCCCGCCGTATCAGCGATATAGCCCCCCTCCGGGCCATCCAGTGGACAGAGGCGCGTGCCCGTGGTGGTATGGCGCCCCTTGTGGGTGGTGGCGCCGATGGCACTGACGCGCTGGGCCAACTCTGGCTGCAGCGCGTTGAGCAGGCTGGATTTCCCCACGCCCGATGGCCCCAGCAGCGCGGAGACACGCCCCGCCAGCCGCGCGCGCAGTTCCTCGAGGCCCTCGCCGGTCGCCGCGCTCACCCGTATGACGGGATACCCTAGCCCACGATAGACGCCCAGCCGCGCGGCCAAGTCTGGCCCGATGCCCAGATCCACCTTATTGAGACAGACCAGTGCCGCCAGTTTCTGTGCTTCCGCCAGCACGAGGAAGCGATCCAGCATGCGCAGGTGCGGCTCTGGGTCGCGGACGGCGAAGACGGCGATGAGCTGGTCTAGCCCAGCAACCGTGGTGAGTGTGCCAGGCCCGCGGCCGGGGTCATCGCGGGTAAACGCGCCACCCGCGCGGGCGACCACGGCCTCGATCACGCCCGTGTCGCCGCCGGTCGCTCGCACGCGCACGCGGTCGCCCACCGCCACGGGATCATGCTCCTTGACGACAACCTTGCGCACGCTGCGGTGCTGGCCGCGCGCTTCGGGATATTCGAGCTGCTTCCGCAGCCGTCCGCGGATGGTGC
>JADMIN010000473.1 GCA_015478575.1 Ktedonobacterales bacterium
GAGATGGTCTTCATGTTCCCCTGGGCCGTCGCCTTCCGCCAGATGGGCTACACCGGCATCCTGGACATGTTCGTCTTCATCGCCATTCTCGCCTCCGCGATCTGGTTCGCCTGGAAGGCTGGTGCGTTTGACTGGGAAGGATAGCGCGCCGTCGGCAGCGCCCGGCGCGCCACGCGCGAGACCACACACCACCGAGCGCTTGGGGTGGCTCGACCGCCTCGCCTCGCGTCGGCAACGCTACCTGCCCATTGATGGCGGCGCGGGCGCGCAGCTCTTCGCCGCGCTCGCGGGCCAGAGTCCGCTGGTGCGTGAGGTCGCCTCACCACGCCATGCCGATCTGCTGATCATCGCCGAGCCGCTCTCCGCCCAGCTCGCGCCCGCGCTCGCCACGCTCGCGCGCAGCGTGCCCCAGCCAGCGCGTGTGCTGCTGGTGGGCGCCGGAGGCGCCAGCGCCTCGCCGGAAGCGCGGGCGCTGTTCCCGGATGCGCCGCGCGTGCCGGGCGAGATCCAGGCCATCCTCGCGGCGCTCACCGCTCCCGCGCGCCTGCCGCGCCTGCGCCTCAGCGACGCGGCCCCCGCCGATGAGTCGCCGACCATCTCGCTGCCCCCCAAGCGCGAGCGTGAGATCGCGACCGAGCTTGCCGTGCTCAGCCTCGGACCCCTCCAGCCGTTCACCGCCGGGCCACTGCGCCTCTGGCTGATCTGTGATGGGGAGCAGGTGCTCTCCTGTCAGGTGGATGCTGGCTATGCCGCGCGGAATATCGCCGGGCGCATGCGTGAGAGCGCCTGGCAAGACGCCGCCGCCCTCGCGGCCACGCTCGATCCGCTCGCCCCAGTGGCCAGCCGCCTCGCCTATGTGCGCGCGCTCGAGGCGCTCCAGCGCTGGCAGCTCCCCACGCGGGTGGCGGAGGCACGCGAGGCGGCGCTGGCCGTCGAGCGCGCGGAGAACGCCCTGTGGTGGTGCGTGCGCTTCTTCCGCCTGCTCAAAGCGCCCATGCTGATCGCACATACGTTCCCCTTGGCCACCCGACTCGCCGCGGCGGGTGCGCGCCTGTGGCCGACCCTGCCGCCCAGCGCGTGGCTGCTGCCCCAGGGGGACGCGCCCACGGTGGAGGCGTCCGCGGTCGAGGCGTTACACGGCCTCGCGGCTGATATCGAGCACCTCGCGCGCGCGCTCAGCCGCCAGCGGTTGCCGCAACTGCGTACGCGCGAGGTGGGCCAGTTGAGCGCCCAGCGACTGACGGAGGCGGGCGTCTCGTCGGGGCCGGTGCTCACCGCCAGCCAATCCGGGGCGGGCGACATCCAGAGCCGGCTGCTGGCCCGGCTGCGCATGGCCGCCACCGCCCTGCGCGAGATCGCGCCAGGGGCGAGGGACGCGGCGCGCGGGCCAGCGCGGACGCCGACGGAAAGCGGCGCCCCCTCATGGGATGTGCCAGCGGGTGAGGCCGAGGGGGCAGCCGAAGGCCCGCGCGGACGCCTGGCGGTGCGCGTGCGCAGCGAGGGCGGAACACGACCAACGGAGATCACCTGGCAGCGGCCCTCGGCCACCCTGTTGCCCTTGCTGCCGGAGGTGCTGCGCGGCCAGAAAGTGGCGGACGCCGAGATGATCGTGGCGAGTCTGGATTTGGCGATGGCGGAGGCGGACGGATGAGCACGTTGGCCGTTGGCTCGATCTTGAGCGCCTTCACGCCCGCCGTCATCACCATGGCGGCGCTGGTGATCGGCGCCTATCTCCTCACCGTGTTCGAGCACTGCCTCGCCTGGGGATCGCTCCGCCAGGCGCGCGCGGCCTTCGTGGCCCCGCTCGCGGACGTGGTGGCGCTGCTGCGCCAGGCGGATACGCCACCGGAGCATCCAGACGGCTTCCTCTTCCGCTCGGCACCCATCGTGGCGCTGGCGACGGTGGGGCTGGCGGCGCTCGTCATTCCCGTTGGGCGGGGCGCGACCGGTCTCGACTCCTCCATCGGTCTCTTCTACTTCATCGTGCTCCTCAGCCCCTTCGTCATCGCGATGATGAACGCTGGCTGGAGCTCGAACTCGAAGGTCGGGCTTTTCGGCACCTTCCGCGCCGCGGCCCACCTCATCAGCTACGAGGTGCCCCTGGGGTTCGCCGCGATTGGCGCGCCGATGGCCGCGCAGTCGCTCGCGATCGGGCGCATTGTGGAGGCCCAGTCGAGCCTCTGGTTCGGCGTCTGGCAGCCGTTGGGTGTGGTCATCTATCTGATCGCGTCGTTCTTCGTCTGCTTTCGCCACCCGTTCGACGCGCCACAGGCCAGCAGTGAGCTTGAGGGCGGCATCTTCGCGGAGTATACTGGGCCGCGGCTGCTGATCTTCACGTTCGCGCTCAAAGCCATCTTTCTGGTCCTGATGGCGATGGCCGTCGCGCTCTTCTTTGGCGGATGGCAAGGGCCAGTGCTGCCGGGGCCGGTCTGGTTCGCGCTCAAGACCTTCCTGCTGGCGATGGTGGTGATCGCGCTCAGTCGCTTCGTGCCGCGGCTGCGCTCTGACCAGATGCTCACCCTCAGTTGGAAAGCGCTCGTGCCCGCTTCGCTGCTCAATATCGTGGTCGTTGGCGTTCTAACCATCCTGATCTACGGAGTGAAGTAATGAATGGCGTCGTCGAGTGGAGCATCTTTGGCGCGCTGGCCCTCATCTCGGTCGTGACGGCGGCGAGCATGCTGCTGACGATGAGCATGTATCGCGCGGGCCTCGCGCTCATGAGCAGCTTCGTCGCGCTGGCGGGCATCTTCGTGCTGCTCAACGCTGATCTGCTGGCGGCGGTGCAGGTGATGATGAACGTTGGTGGCATGCTCATCATGGTTCTCTTCATGGTCATGATGATGATGGATCCCGGCGGCGAGATGATGTGGGGCATGAAGCGGTCTATGCGCATACGGGGGCCAGCCGCCTTCTCGATGCACATGCCGTTTGGCCAGCCGCCCCAGGCG
>JADMIN010000474.1 GCA_015478575.1 Ktedonobacterales bacterium
GGCCCAGGAGGTGCGTGAGATGGTGCCGCATCGCGCGGGAAACGCAGTACCTCCCCATGCCACTCACGCACCAGACCATCTATGGCCGCATCCAGCATCGCTTCCGCGCGAACTCGTACACGGCGATTCCCGACAGCCGCTACGACGAGCTGATGGCGTTCCTTCGCGATGAGTTGGCCCGCGCAACCGGCGGCGAGGCACCGCAACAGGGAAGTATGTTCTAGCGGCGAGACCACACGCTCCGCCATGGTGCGTATCCCGCGTCGCGACGAGAGCAGCGGCGATAGGGGCCAGCGGGCGGGCGGACAAAGAAAAGCCGGGCAGCCTGAGACGCTGACACTGGCCAGAGGGAATGGAAGAATGTCACCATGTCGAATCCCCACGAATAGTATCGTGCGTTGATGCCGGAATGGGCAGTCCCTTTTCGGCGCATGGGGAGCGGGCTAGGAGAGAGGACGCCATCCGCGCCAGAGAAGTGGCGTATGGGTTCTCCTCCGCCGCGCGACGTATACTAGGGCCAGGGCTTGTGGTTACGGTGCTCTCGGGTCGTTTGGCGCGACCGCCGCTCTTCCCTCTCTAGGGGGCCAGAGGGTGAGGTGCCAGACACGCCGCGATACGCGCAGGAGGGAGATGTCTCATGACGACCGCGGACCAGACCTCGCCGCGCAACCTATCCAGCTATGCGCAGGCACGGCGCGACTTCACCTGGGACGTGCCCGATGACTACAACTTCGCGCTCGACACGGTGGGGCGCTGGGCTGAGGAGACCGAGAAGCTCGCCATGCTCTGGCTCGGCCCCGACGGACGCGAGGAACGCTATACCTTCGCCAACTTCGATGAGCAGAGCAGCCGCGTCGCCCACGCGCTGCGCACCCTCGGCGTGGCCAAGGGCGACCGCGTGCTGCTGATGCTGCCGCGCGTGCCCGAATGGTGGGAGACGATGCTCGGCCTGATGAAGCTGGGCGCGGTCGGCGTCCCCTGCACCACGCTGCTCACGCCCAAGGATCTCCAGTATCGCGCGAGCGTGGCCGAGGCCGTGGCGCTGGTCACCGACCGCGCTGGCAGCGAGAAGTGGGCCAGCGTGCGCGCGCACTGCTCCAGCGTGCGCACTGTGCTGGTGGTGGATGAGCTGGGCGCCGCGTGCGCCGAGGGCTGCGTCGGCTATCACCCCGCCACCGACATCGCCACCCCCGTCTGGTACGACCGTGTGACCCGCGCCAGCGATCCCTGCCTGATCTACTTCACTAGCGGCACCGTCGGCTATCCCAAGATGGTCGTGCATAGCCACGCCAGCTATCCCGCTGGCCACGCGCGCATCACCGGGCGCTACTGGCTCGACCAGCGCCCCGACGATCTTCACTGGAATCTCTCAGAGCTGGGGTGGGCCAAGGCCGCGTGGAGCAGCTTCTTCGGCCCCTGGGGCAACGGCGCCGCGCTCTTCATCCAAGATGCCCGAGGCAAGTTCGACGCGCGCGAGACGCTGGAGGTGCTGGCGCGCTATCCCATTACCACGTTCTGTGCGCCACCGACGGCCTATCGCCTGCTGGTGCGTGAAGACCTGGCGCGCTACACCTTCGCCGCGCTACGCCACTGCGTCGGCGCTGGCGAGCCGCTCAACCCTGAAGTGATCGCGGCGTGGCGCGCCGCCACTGGCCTGACCATTCACGACGGCTACGGCCAGACCGAGACTGTGCTGCTCTGCGCCAACTTCCCCGGCGAGGAGGTGCGCCCCGGCTCGATGGGCAAGCCCGCACCCGGCTTTGACCTCGCGGTGATTGATGCCGAAGGCGGCGAGCTTGGCCCACAGCAGGAAGGCGACATCGCCGTGCGCGTGCGGCCCCAGCGCCCACCAGCCTTCTTCAGCGAATACTGGCGCGATGCCGAGGCGATGGCTCGCGCCTTCACGGGCGACTGGTATCGCACCGGCGACCGCGCCTATCGCGACGAGGATGGCTACTTCTGGTTCGTGGGTCGTGCCGATGATGTGATCATCTCCGCTGGCTATCGCATCGGCCCTTTCGAGGTGGAGAGCGCGCTGGTGGAGCATCCGGCGGTGGTGGAGGCGGCGGTGGTGGCCAGCCCGGACCCCGTACGCGGCGAGATCGTCAAGGCGTTCGTCGTCCTAGCGGCGGGCGTGGCGCCGAGCGATACGCTGGCGGATGCGCTACGCGAGCACGTCAAGTCGGTGACGGCGCCCTATAAGTATCCGCGCGAGATCGAGTTCGTGACCGAGCTGCCCAAGACCATCAGCGGCAAGATTCGCCGCGTCGAGCTGCGTGAGCGCGAACGCGAGCGGAAGGGGCACAGGACGGCGCCCTAGAGGGCCGCGCCTCGCGCCGTGCTGGGGGTTGACGAGAGACGGCTAGCGTCCTACACTTGGGAAGAGCGTCCTGGCACGGCGTCCGCGTGAGATGCGGGTCGCGCCGACACGAATGAGAGTATTCGCCGCATGGCCACCGAGAAGACCCCCACCACCAGCGCGCCGGTGCCGCCCACCCAACAGCGCGTCTATGTCGAGATTCCCAAGGCCGGTCCGGGCCAGGGCTACCGTGCCCCCAAGAACGAAGATCGTCCGCTGCTCACCACGCTGTCGCGGATCGCCACGGTGGCGCTCTGCCTCTCGATTCCTGGCGCGACTGGCCTGATCTTCATCATGATCTACCTCTACGATCCCAACGCGCGGGCCAAGTTCCTCTGGATCTGGATTCCGCTGACGCTCTTCATCATGATCGTCTCGCTGCTGCTGGCGTATGGCGTGGCATGTGAGGCGCTGGGCATCGCTCGCGAGGATGGGCGGCGCGCGAGGCCCTAATCCTCTTCACCTGCGCGGGACGGGAAGGCAGAGGGACGGATGCGGCATCCGCCATATGAGGTCACGCGCATCCTGGGCGCCCTGCTGCCGGGCATGCGCATGGCGTTGGGCGACAACCTGGTGGGTGCTTATC
>JADMIN010000475.1 GCA_015478575.1 Ktedonobacterales bacterium
GTGCTGATAGAGCACGCCGTATGCTTCACGCTGGTAGGCCAGAATCGTATCATGCGCCTCGCCTTTCACGCGGCGCGTGTCTATGCCCATCAGCCAGCCGGGCAATACCTCCAGAATGAGGGACGGCATTTCCTGCGGGCCGCTATCAGTTTCCAGCCACGGATAGGCGATCTCACCAGAAAGCGCCTCTGTCCGCTCCGCCCGGCGTACTTGCGCCTGCGCGTTCAGGCCCATGCCCGCGGCGAGGGATTGAATCGTTACCGCGATCCGCCCATCATCGAGCCGTACGGCAATGATAGGGTGTCCATGAAACATCACCGTCTCTTGCTCATCGAAGCGGTACACGCGCGCCGGCTTGCCCTGCTCAGTGCCCATATCATCTAGCCTCATCTCTCACAGCAACCAACCGGTAGCCATGATGGCTACCGTACGCTTGCTACGCTTGTGCCACCGCGCACACGTCGGCGAGCTCGTGCCCGTGGGCCAGGAGATAGCGCACGACGGCATCAGCACGCGCCAGCGCGTCCAGAGAGGCGCCAGCGCCCGTTTCTGGCTCTGGGGTAGGTGTGACTACCTCCGCCGGCGTCACGGCGTCGCCAGCGCCCGCTAGCGCGTCCACCGCCTCAGAGATAGGCCACACGCCGGCATGCTGTACCCGGCGCCAGGCTTCCGCCCAGTCCTTCCCATGCTCCGCCGCCGGCGCGCAGATCGTCACGGCGAGGCCCACGGCGCGCAGATCGTGGCGCAATGTCTGGGCGCGTTCCTGCCCGGCCGCGTCACCATCGAGCGCCAGCACGACGCCGCGCACATTCGCCGGAATCCACTCCGCCCGCGCGGCCGTTCCCACCAGCGCGATAACCGGCACATCATCGAGTAGGCGCGAGGCCATCAGCGCCAGCGCGTCTACCGGCCCTTCGCATATCACGACGTACCCAGCGCCGGCGAGCGCACCATAGCCCAGCCAGCCGGCCGGGTATGTCTTCTCCCAGCGCCGCGGGCCGTCTGGGTCGCTGTCGAGTAGCGCCTTGTGCTGGTACTCATCCATCCCTGGCACCCAGCCGGCGAGGGTGCGCCCGGCATAGCCCACGCCAGCCGGCGAGGCGAGCGGGAATATCAGGCGATCGCGCCACTTCGCCATGTGGCCAGACAGTCGCGCATCGGCTGGCACATAGCCCACGCCGGCGCCGTCGGCGATCTCCCAGGGTATGCCGCGCGCCGTCAGATAGGCCCGCGCTCGCTCGTCTTGCAGCCGTTCCCGCGTGCGCGGGTACCAGCGCGAGAGGGTGGCCAGCTCGTCGCGTTGCCACGTCGCCGGCGCCGGCTCACTCGCCGACGGGCGCCGCGGAGGCCGTAGCAGCATCTCCGCGCTCACTCGCCGCGGCCGCGTGGATCTCCGCACACCTTCCGGCGCGAGCTCTGGCACGAATACCCGCGCATGGCAGCTATGGCAGTAGCCATATCCAGCCGCGTCACCATCGAGGGCAATTGAGAGGCTACGCTGATGCTCGCCGCCGTGAATGTGGCAGTAGGCGCGCAGCCGGCCGCCGCTCTGGCGTGGGCTCACTAGCTCCGCCTCGTGAACGGTCGCAATCTCCGCCGCGCTCACTTCGCCGCCTCCCCTGCCATCGTGAATTGCTGGCGATCAGGGTACCAATCGAGGTCTAACGGGCGCGTCTCCCCCTGGCGATTCTTGGCGATGTTCAACTGCCAGGGCTTGATAAATGACGCCGTAGTACTGCGCTTCTCGTCTTCGCCGATCGCGGCTAGCACGTCGCAGCCGTACTCGATATCGCCGGATTCCTTCGCGCTGGCGAGCGCGCTGGCGCCGTTGCCATAGCCGGCCCGATTCTGACTGCCCAGCGCGAGTACCGTACAATCCAGTTCCCGCCCTAGGTCGCGGAGCTGGTCAGTGAGCGCGGAAACGGCTAGCCGTAGCTCACTCTGCACACTGTTGGGCATCGAGGCCCGCGCCGCGCGCTGGAGGTAGTCCACCACAACCAAGCCGGGCCCGCCGCCGTTCTCTGACCCGTACTTGGCGAAGTGTGCCGCGGCGCGTTCCTGCAGCTCCGCCAGCGACAGCCGGCCGGGTTGCTCGATGTAGAGCAGTCGCGACGCGCTCCGCCGCGTCGCCAGCTCCGCCAGCGCGGCGTTGATCGCCGGGCGCATACTCGCGCGCCCCTGGAGTACCCCGGCATAGTCGAGACTGCCCAGCCGGGCCAGCGTCTTCGCTAGTAGCGCCCATGCGGGATCTTCCATCGTGAGATACACAACGGGCCGCCCGCCGCTGGCGATGTGCTCCGCTATCTGGTTGGCAAGCGTCGTCTTGCCCTTGCCGGGCGCGCCGAGTAGCACCATCAGCCGACCGGGCTGCAAGCCACCGCCAAGCGCCTTGTCGAGGCCGGCGAGGCCCGTAGGCGCCGCTTCCCGTTGCTCCGCGATGCGCTGCCAGTAGAGCGCGGCAAGATCGCCTAGCGTGGCGGCCGTCGCCTCTGTGCTCGGGCCCGCCTGGGTCAGCATATCGAGCGCGCGGCGTCCTTTGCGGGCCAGTTCGTCAGGATCGCCGACCGCGGAGGCATCCACCTTGCCCGCCAGCACAGCCGCCCGCGCCTGGCGGATCTTTGCGGCCATGTTCGCGGTCAGGGCATCGAGGCCGCGCCAGGTCGCCGCGTTCCCGTCGGCGAGCGCCGCCCACTCGTCCGGCGTGGTAGAATCGTCTTCTGAGGGTCCGTACTGTTGCTGCTGTTGCGTCACAGGATCGCTTCCCTTTCCGGCCGGGCGCGTACCAGGTGCCCGGCCCTTGTCTTACCTGGAGGCATGCACACCGCCTGCCCCTTGTTCGTAGTCTAGCGGCGCCAGCGTCAGCAGGGCGCCGCGCTTGATTTTATTGAACTACTTGGGCATACGTGCGGAGTTTCTAGCTACGCCTATCCGCCCAGATATTGCC
>JADMIN010000476.1 GCA_015478575.1 Ktedonobacterales bacterium
GCGGGCTGTACACCAACCGGAGGATACTTCATGGGGGCAGACGACAGGGACGCGACAAGTGGGACTGGCCCTTCCGCCGTGCTGCCACCACTGGTGTTGATCGTGGATGATGAAGAGCCAATCGCCGAGGCCATCGCGCTCATTGTGGCCGAGGCAGGCTACCGGCCCCTTGTGGCCCTGCACGGCCAGAAGGCACTAGAGCTGGCACGTGGTCAGCGCCCCGCACTCATCATCACGGATGTCATGATGCCACTCCTTGATGGAGTGGGCCTCATCACCGCCTTACGCGCCGATGAGATCAGCGGTGGGCATCCGCCTACTCCGATCATCGCGATGACGGCCGCTAACGCCGAGCGCGTGCGCAACGCGGGAGCTGATGTCGTCCTTCGCAAGCCCTTCAACTTGGAAGAACTAGAGGTGTTGATCTTCCGCCTAGTGCGGCAAGCGGTAAGATGACCATCCGCGTGGTGGCGATAGAATACCCCCTTCTCTGCCTGAGAAGGGGGTCAGCAGCCTGGCTCATCTCTCGTGGAGACGGGGGGAAGAGACAGGTCAACCCGCCAGGGCGAGGACAGCCCAATAGAGCGTGGCGGCGCCAGCATCCTCGGCGATCGCGTCAATGATGACGCGCACGCTCACCAGCAGATCTTGCTCCGGTGTATCATCCAGCCGCATGGGACGCTCAGAGCCGAAAAGTTCTTCGTCTTCATCGTCCTCATTCGCAATGTACCATTCACTCCGATGCTCCATCTCGGCGCCCGCCACCGCGAACGGCTGCAGCAGCGACGCGGTGGCATCCATCGCGTCGGCTATGCCCAGCCGCCCCGGACGGTAACGCAGCACAACATCCTCCAGCCGCACGGCACCCGGCTGTGGCCGCGCACTCCGCGCTAACGCTGGCAGCGTCCGCCCCAGCCACGCGCCATCCGCTACGGTCAGGCGTGTCAACAGCACACTCATCCGCAGGCGGCGCTCATCGGCCACACCGGCGTTGAGCGCGCCGAGCCGATTTGTCCCGTGTCTCATTCGTGCCCACCCCGCGATCCTGGTGACCGCGATCGCGTCTGACGCATCTCTTCAGCCCAAGTCTCCAATGACGTGGTTGGACGCTCGCGTAAGACGCCACGCTGGCGTATCCGCGCCCCCGCTTGGCTCTCGGTTGCCCGCGGCTGACGCCTCCGCGCCGCGAGTATTCCTCCCACCCGCGCTTCAGCGCGCCATGCCAGAGGAACACTCGGTTCTCTGTGAAATGTGACAAGAACTCTTGCCATGCTGCACATGCTACCACGCTTACGGCATACCTGCCAAACACGACCAAGCCAGTCACGTCGTATGTGGCACGCGACACCGCTGGGAACTAGGGCCGGCGGTCCAGCCATCCGCCGCCTGATAGAGAGAGTAGACCCTGCCTCCGCTAGAATATTGCGCGAAAGGGGAGAGGAGATGCGGCAGGAAACAGAACGCTCACCTCGGGTGGATGTCGCGCTCGTACCCGCGTTGCTCGTACCCGCGTTGCTCGCGCCAGCGACCGCCCGCCGCTATGTAGTCTTTCTCGTGGTAGATGTCATTCGCGCTACCACGACGCTGTGCGTGCTCTTCGAGCGCGGCTGCCGCCGGGTGCTGATCGCGCCGGATATCGCGACCGCCCGTGAGGCCAGCGCGCGCGCCACGAGCCGGGGCTACCTGCTGGCTGGGGAGGTCGGCGGCGTCGCCCCGCCTGGCTTCGACTTTGGGAACTCGCCGCGCGAATGCGCCACCCAGGAGTTGCGTGGCCGTGAGATACTCTTCGCAACGACCAACGGCACGCGCGCGCTAGGCGCGTGCGCTGGAGGCGCGATGATCTTCGCTGGCGCCTTCCGCAACGCACGCGCCGTCACCATCGCCGCGCGCGCCGCCCACGCGCGCATAGCCGCCACGCTCGCGTCCGCATCAGGCGACGCCTCAGAGGCGATGGCCAGGGATGAACATGGCGCGGAGATCGTCATCGTCTGTGCCGGGCGCGATGGACGCCCCGCCTTTGATGATACGCTCTGCGCTGGCTATCTCACACGTGAGTTGCTGCGCCAAGCTGAGGCGGCGGGGGCGCCGTGCGCGCTGGGCGAGGGCGCGCGCATCGCGCTGGCGGTGGCCGAGGAGGGGCTGGCCCGCGCCCCCCTGCGGGATCTGCTCGCGCACTCGGATGCGGCACGCGCCATCGCGCGGGTGGGGCTTGCTGGCGATCTTGATTGGTGCGCTGCGTTGGATGCCACCGATATCGTGCCAACCATCGTGCCCTCGGAGGCCGACGCGCCATTGCTGGTGGTGGAGGCACGCTAGGCGACTACTCCAAGGGCGCGCAGGTCACGCCGCCGCCTCATGCCGTCATTCGACATGATCGCTGGCCACTGGCCGCCGATACTCCGCTAGCGGCAGCACGGAATAGCCGCCGACGTCACGCAGCGCCTCGACCACGGCGCGGGCGGTGTCGAGCGAGGTGAGGCAGGGGATACCGGACTCGACCGCGGCGCGGCGGATCTGGAAGCCATCAGCGATCTCGATGCCCTCGCGGATGGGGCCGCGCCCGCCAGTGATGGTGTTGATCACCAACTGCACCGTGCGCCCACGGATGAGCGCCGGAATGGCCGGATCGCCGGTGCTGATGCGCCCCACCGCCACCGCCCGCATACCGTGCGCCGCGAGCAGCCGCGCGGTGCCCGGCGTCGCGTAGAAGGTATAGCCAACCTCCGCTAGTGCCTGGCAGATGGGCAGGGCCTCCGCCTTGTCGCGGTCAGCGATGGAGACGAGGGCCACACCCTCACGCGGGGGCAACTCGATGCCCGCGGCGATCAGCGCCTTGCGCAATGCCGCCGGATAGGTCCGATCAATGCCCATGACCTCGCCGGTGCTCTTCATCTCCGGGCCGAGCGCCATTTCCGCGCCACGAATTTTGGACATCGAGAA
>JADMIN010000477.1 GCA_015478575.1 Ktedonobacterales bacterium
AGCGCGCCGCTCGTCCAGCGCGCCGCTCGTCCAGCGCGCCGCTCGTCCAGCGCGCCGCTCGTCCAGCGCGCGAGCACACACGGCGGCCGTCTGGCATGCCCACCACCCACCCCCTCTCGGAACCCTGCTCGACATCCCACCACCTACCCCGTATAATGCGGCGAGACACCATGACGTGTCGGATCTATCAGCCATGCCGCGCGGGATGCCACCCTCGCACCCGCGCCCGCCATCATCCGCCGGGAGGACCTATGAGCGAGCCAGTGCTAGAGCGACTTCGACAGGGACCCTTGCTCTGTGATGGCGCGATGGGCACCATGCTCTATGCCCGCGCCGCCGAGCCTCTCACACATGGTCGCTGCTTCGACGAATTGGTGCTGACGCAGCCAGGGCTGGTGCAGGCCATTCACCGCGACTATATTCAAGCGGGCGCCCAAATCATCGAGACCAACACCTTCGGCGCCAATGCCACCAAACTCGCCGCCTATGGCCTCGCCGACCGCGTGCGCGCGATCAACTTCCGCGCCGCGAAACTCGCGCTCGAAGCCTGCGAGCTTGCGGGACGACAAACCTTCGTCGCTGGCGCGGTCGGCCCGTCCGGCCAGCTCCCCCTACCCACCGCCGAGAACGACGAGCCACGCCTCAGCGCCCTGCGCGCGCTCTTCCGCGAACAGATGGAGGCGCTGATCGAGGGCGGCGTAGACCTGCTGATCCTCGAAACGTTCTCCAACCTGGCCGAGCTACGCCAGGCCGTGCTGGCCGCGCGCGAGGCGGGGAACCTGCCGCTCGTCGCCCAGATGACCTTCAGCGAGGATGGCCTGACCCTCTCCGGCGAGACGCCCGCGAGTGTCGCGCTGGCCCTCGAGGCGATGCGCGTGGACGTCATCGGCAGCAATTGCAGCGTCGGCCCCGCCGGCATCGAAGATACGCTGAGCGAGATGGCCGGGGCACTCGGCACACGCGGCGAGCACCCGCTCCTCTCAGCGCAGCCCAATGCCGGCCTGCCCGCGCGCGTAGAGAACCGCTTCCTCTACGTCTCCACCCCATCCTACTTCGCGGCCTTCACGCGACGGATGGCGCAGTCTGGCGTGCGCCTGATCGGCGGCTGCTGTGGCACCACCCCAGCCCACATCGCGGCGATGCGCGAGGCCCTAGCGGATGAGCTGCCCGTGGCCGCTCCACATGTCTGGCCCACGGTCTCCATCAGTGCGTCACCCATCGCCCCCACCCAGTCGGCGGAAGATACCGAGCTGATGGCAGGTATGCCCACCACTCTCCTGCGCCAGGAACTGGAGGCCGGGCGCTTCGTCGTCAGCATCGAACTCGACCCTCCCAAGGGGCTGAATCCCGGCAAGATCATTGACGGCGCCGCCTATCTCAAGAGCCTCGGCGTGCGCTTCATCAACATCGCCGATAGCCCGATGGCGCGCGTGCGCATGAGCTGTCTGGCATTGGCTCGCCTGCTGCGCGACCAGCTCGACCTAGAGAGCACCGTCCACTTCACCACACGCGACCGCAACCTGATGGCCATCCAATCAGACCTGCTGGGTGCGCACGCGCTAGGCATCCACAATATCCTGGCGTTGACGGGCGATCCCGTGCGCGTGGGCAACTATCCCAACCTCACCGGCGTCTGGGATGTGGATTCGGTCGGGCTAATCCGCATCCTCCATGGCATGAACGCGGGCCAGGATGCCGGCGGCGCCGCACTTGGCATGCAGGCGAAGTTCCATATCGGCGCGGCGCTGAACCTGAACATGGTGGATACGCCGATTGACGTGGCCAACGAGCGCGCCCGTCGCAAGCTGCTGGAAGACGAGCACAGCGACGCGGAGGAGCGCGCGGAGCACCTACATCCTCATCTGACCGAGACCGAACTCGAACTGCACCGCTTACGCCACAAGCTGGAGGCCGGCGCCCAATACATCATGACGCAGCCCATCTACGATCTCGCGCCGCTCGAAGAATTCGCCCAGCGCTTCGGGCCGCTGCCCGTGCCGATGATTCTGGGCATGATTCCCCTGCATAGCTCCCGCCACGCCGAATACCTCCACAATGAGGTGCCCGGCATCATCATTCCCCACGTCGTGCGCGCTCGTATGCGCGAGGCGGGCGAGCGCGGGCGCGAAGTCGGCATTGACCTCGCCCACGAGGTCATCACCGAAGCGCGCGCGCGTGGGCTGATCCAGGGCTGCTATCTCATGCCCTCCTACGGACGCTATGACCTCGTAGGCGAACTGGCGCGCGAACTCCTCCGTGCCGCGCCCGCCGTCACCAGCCGCGACGCGCGCCCCTAGCGCTCGCGCGCCCTCAGCGGCAACACCGACCGTGGCCCGCAGGCCGTCTGGCGCGCCTACGAGCCAGGGTGCGGCGGCGGCGGCGCGACGAGCCAGTGGAGCGCGCGCCGCCGAGCCGGCTTGGGCGGCGTGTGCGTCAGCGGGGCAACCGGAGCCGCGGGCGCACCCACCCCAGCCACAGCGCCGCGCGGAGGCCGTGGCGCGTCCAGCGCGTCGAGCGCATCCAGCAGCGCATTGACGCTCTGGGCCACCCCCTCCACCATCAGGTAGCCGGAAGGCTTCACCGCGTCACCGACATGGTACAGCCCCGGCACATCCGTCTCTGGCGAGAGGTCCTCCCCCTGAACCACACGGTTCACCGGCCACTCGCCACGATACTGACTCATCGTCAGGATGCGTACCCGCGTACCGAAGTCGTCGCCAAAGAGCCGACGCAGGTCAGCGCGGGCCGCCTCGCGCTCGACATTCACATCCTCGCCACGCATCAACTGGTGCGTGATGAGCAGATGCTTGCCAGGCGGGGCCAGCCGCCGGTCGCTGTTGCTCGGCTGCACGATGCCCGCGATGTTAGGCGGCGTGCCGATCGGCCCGCTAATTCTGATCGGCGGCCTGACACTTCTGTTGGCGGTCTGGCTGTATTAC
>JADMIN010000478.1 GCA_015478575.1 Ktedonobacterales bacterium
GGTCTACCCCTATCCCAAGTACGGGCAGATCATCGCCCACATGTTCACCGGCGCGATGGAGAACGCCAGCGCCACGACCCACACCTATCGCCTGCTGGCTGACGCGCGCGCCAGCCTGGACTACACGCCGGAGCCGGTGGTGGCGCACGAGATGGTACATCAGTGGCATGGCGACCTGCTGGCGGTGCGCGACTGGTCACATACCTGGCTGAAGGAGGGCTTTGCCGACTACTTTGAGGCCACCTGGCGCGAGGCCGACCGGGGAGTGGAGGAGTTCCATGCCAGGATGAGCGACTACCAGCATCTGTATTTAGAGGCGGACAAACGCGGGCGCCGCCCCATTGTCTACAATGTCTATCGCAAGAATGGCGATGAGCTGTTCGACCGCCACGTCTATGAGAAGGCGGCATGCGTGCTCCACATGCTGCGCTTCGTGCTTGGTGAAGCGCCATTCTGGCGGGCGATCCAGCGCTACACTCAGCGCAACCAGGGGCGCGAGGTCATCACGGCGGACCTGGAGCGCGCCATCGAGGAGACCACCGGACGCAGTATGGCGCGCTTCTTCGAGCAGTGGCTCTACAAAGCTGGGCACCCCGAATTCCAGGTCAGCTATGCCTGGGATGATGAGCGGCGCATGGCGCGGCTCACCGTGCGCCAGACGCAGCGGGTGACCGCGACGACGCCGCTCTTTGTGACGCCGGTGGATATCGCCTTCTTCGTGCCCACTAGCGAGACCACGCGCGCCGACGACACGCGGGCCAAGGCCGAGCTGGTCACGTTCCGCGTCACGCTGGACCAAGCGGAGCAGACCTTCCACTTCCCGCTGGTCCGTCGGCCCTTCTCGGTGCGCTTTGACCAGGGCGGCTGGCTCCTCAAGACGTTGGAGTTCGAGCGGCCCAGCGAGCTGCTGCGCTATCAACTGCGCCATGACCCCGACATGTTGGGACGCATCGAGGCTGCGGAGGCGCTGGGCAAGCTGGGCGACGCGCAGAGCCTGGCCGCGCTGGAAGCCGCGCTGTTGGGGGAAGCGTTCTGGGCGGTGCGCGCGGCCATCGCCGGGGCGCTTGGCAGCCAGAAGACGGAGCGCGCCCTCACGGCGCTGCTGGGTGCGCTGGAGCGGGTGGAGGAGCCGAAGGCGCGGCGGGGCATCGTGGCGGCGCTGGGAGCATTCCGCGCGCCGGAGCAATCGGCCTTGGCTGAACGCGCGGCGCGGGCGCTCAGCGCCCTGCTGGAGCGCGGTGAGCCGAGCTACTATGTCGAAGCGACCGCTGCCACGGCTCTGGGCAAGACACGCGCGCCCGGCGCGTACGAGACGCTGTTGCCACTCGTGGAGCGGCCCTCGTGGAACGAGATTATCCGTGTCGGCGTCTTCGCGGGGCTGGGGGAGTTGGGCGACCCCCGCACAGTGGAGGTGTTGACGCGCTGGGCACTGGAGCGCGACAAGCCGATGGATGCGCGCATGGGCGCGGTTGGCGGACTGCATGCGCTCGCCGCCACCAAGCGCGTCGAGGGCACGGCGCGCACACGGGCGGTGGAGGCCCTGATGGCGGCGCTCGGCGATCCATGGGAGCTGGTGGTACTGCTCGCGGCATATGCCTTGCGCGAATGGGGCGACCCGCGCGCGCTGCCAGCGCTGCGGCGCGTGGTGGAGACATCAGCCGATGAGCGACAGGTGCGTATGGCTCGTGAAGCCATCACCGCCATCCAGCGTGGCGCGAAGCCAAGTGCTGAGACGCGCCAACTGCGCGATGATCTCGACGCGCTGCGCGAGGAGAACCGTCGGCTGCGCACCCGCGTGGAGACGGTGGAGGCGCGCGTAGATGCGCAGGGGAGTCCGGCTCGGGGCGGGGCACGCCCCGCGAGCCGGAGCCGCGCCGGGCGCAACGGCACCACGAAGACACCCGCCCGCGTGTAAGGCCCCCTCCGCCCTTCTGTCCACGGCAGACACGCCTAGCCAGGCTGGCGAGAACCTTGACAGATCAGGAGAGGCCAGCTAGCATAAGCGCTGGCCTCACGTCAGCGCCAGCGAGTAACTGGCAAGCAGAGCGGGGCTGGCGATAGATCCTTGTGCCCCATCATCACGGACTGATCGCTTTGTGGCGCAACACTGGGGAATGGATGAGAGGATCGCGATGCGGGAGATGCGGTGGCTGGGGCGCTTGGCCGCGATACGGAAGGTGAAAAGACGCGGATGGCTCGCGCGCATCATGCTGGGCATGGTGCTGGTGCTCTTCATGGCGGGAGCGGTGCTCCAGCCCCAGAGATCCTCCCTCGCCCGCGCGGCCAATACGTCAGGAAATACCGCTGGCACCGTGACCTTCTGGCTGCAACAGGTGGATTCGTGCAAGGCTGGTGTGCCGGGCGCAAGCTATCAGCTCACCGACAGCACCGGCACCGTGCTGGCGACCGGGACCACTCTGGGTGACAAACCGCGCACGGTCTACCCCTACGCCACGGCAAGCTGCCTCATCCAGCGCGCCAACTGCACCAGCACGATGCCGCGGTTCTCCGGCTGCCTTTCCTTCGCGCTGCCCATCCTCACGAGTGGCAGCGTGACCTACACCATCACCGAGACACAGGCGGCCACTGGGCCTGGCTTCGGCTACATTTGGTGTTTCGGGGGCAGCGGCTGTAGCGTCCCCGAAAGGCTCACCGTTGTGGTGACGAGCGCGGGGATAGCGAGCGCCACGGTCTATAACGTCTATCCCAATGGGCAGTCCGTCGTCTGGCCAAATGATGGAGGCGCACCCTATACGGGCACGACCGCCGATCCGGCGGTGCCGCATAATTCAGGACTTGGGACGCTGCCCTGCGATGGCGATGGCGACATTGACGATCACACCGGTGGCAGCGAGGGCTATTCGCTGCGCTGTGATAATGACAACGACTACGTGATAGCACCTCCACCGACCCCCACTCCGACCCGTCCGGCTC
>JADMIN010000479.1 GCA_015478575.1 Ktedonobacterales bacterium
ACGTTCGGAGAGCGCCGCGCACCTTCTCGCCCGCTGTTGCATCTGAGCCATCTCCGCACGTACCAGTGGGCAGAGAGAAGGCAGAGAGAAGGCTGAGAGAGGCGGACGCGAGCGGAACGGGCAGGGGCGTGGCGGCGAGCGATGTGGCGGTGCGACTCCCTCTTCGGTGCGTGAAGGAAGGCATGCGGCGTGCTCGATCATCTTCATCGGCTGGCGCGCAGCGTCGAAGAGAACTGGTGCGCGGCCTGGGCCTCGCTCGGCGCGGTGGCCATGACGCCACGGACGGTGGTGGAGCGCGGGCCAGAGTACCTGCGCGTCTACACGCCAGGCGAGCCTGATACGCTGCTGAATATGGTGATGCGCTATGCCGCGCCTGGTCCGGTGCGCGCCGTCGATATTGAGCGGGTGCTCCAGCCGTATCGCCGGCACCATCTGCCGACGCAGTGGTGGCTGATGCTGGGCATGGAGCCACCGGGTCTGCGCGAGCGACTGGCCGCGGCTGGCATGCAATCCTGGGGTGGCGCGGCGGCGATGGCGCGCGAGATGGCGGACGGCGCGGCGCCGATCAGCCTGCCGCCGCTGGAGGGCGATGTCACGCTGGGGCGGCTGGCCTCCAGGGACGACACGGCGGCGGCGCTGGGCATCATCTGTGACGTCTTCTCCGTATCGGAGCACGCGATGGCGCGCTGGACCACGCGCAACCCCGCCTTCGCGCTTTATCTGGCGCGGCTCGGTGGCCAGCCGGTGGCGGCGCTAGGAATCCTGCGGCACGAAGATGTGGCCGGTGTCTACCATGTCGCCACCCTGCCGTGGGCGCGGCGCCGTGGCCTGGCGGGCCATCTGCTGACCCACGCGCTGCGCGACGCACAGGCCGCTGGATGCCTCACCGCGACGCTGACCGCGACGCCAGAGGCGCGCTCGCTCTATGAGCGGCTGGGCTTCCGCGCCGTCGGCGTCATGGAGCAGTGGATGCCTGGCTCGCGGCTGATGTGGGCGCTGTGCCCGGATGCGTAAGACCCCACGGCGCGCCTGTAGCACGCGAGCGTGACCATCTAGGGCGTGAGGGAGGCCCACGCATGAGCGAGAAGGTGATGACGATGGCGGAGGCCATCGCACGCCATGTGCCCGATGGTAGCAGTGTGGCGCTGGGGCTGGCGCTGGAGCCATTGATTCCCTTCGCCGCCGGCCACGAGCTGATCCGCCAAGGACGGCGTGGCCTCACGCTCATCGGGCCAATCTCGGATATCCTCTTCGACGAACTGATCGGCGCGGGCTGCGTCACGCGCGTCATCGCCGCGTGGGTGGGCAACGTCAGCGAGGGGTTGGGCTACTGCTATCGCCGTGCCATGGAGCGCGGCGAGCCGTGCGCCCTCACGGTGGAAGACCACAGCAACTACAGCATCTCGCTGGCGCTGCTGGCGGGTGCGCTGGGTACCCCCTATCTGCCGATGCATTCACTGCTGGGCAGCGATATCGCCCAAGATCACCCCACCATCCGCGAAGCCCCATCGCCGCTGGATGGTCGTCCACATCTGCTGGTGCCCGCGCTGCGGCCCGATGTGGCCATCATCCATGCCCAGCGCGCCGACGCCCAGGGCCGCGCACACGTCTGGGGTGGGCTGGGTGTCAGCGAAGAGGCCGCGCTCGCGGCGCGCGGCGTGATCTACACCGCCGAGGAGATCGTGCCAGCGGAGGTGATCTTGAGCGACCCGAACCGCGTGCTGGCCCCGGCGCTCAAGACGTTAGCGGTCGTCCACGCGCCCGGTGGCGCGCATCCCGCGCCGGTGCAGGGATACTATAATCGTGATCACGCCTACTATGCTGAGTATCACCAGCGCACGGGCACGTTGGAGGGCTTTGCTGAATGGTTAGCTGAGCAGGTCATGGGAGTGCCCGACCGCGCCGCCTATCTCGAACGGCTCGGGGTGGCGCGCTGGCGCGCGCTGGCGCCGCGCGCGCGACGGTTGGCCGCGCCCGTGGACTATGGCTATTAACGCATGATGCGGACACCGACGGGGCCTATGCCATCTCGCCCCCCCCACACGCCCGCGCGGCCCACAGCGGTCCGCCGAAAGGAGTGAGCTAGAGCGCTATGGACTATACGCCACAGGAACTAATGGTTGTCTGTGCCGCGCGCGAGATCGGTGATGGCGAGGTCGTCTTCGTCGGTATGCGGCTGCCACTTTTGGCCTTCGCATTGGCCAAGCGCACACACGCGCCTCACGCCATTGGTCTCTTTGAGAACGGGCTGGTGCGCGACACGCCCGCGCGCGAACTGCTGCTGACGATGGGCGATGCGCCGAATATCCTGGGGGCGGAGTGGGCCACGCGCACCAGCGCACTGATGGGTCTGCTGGCGCAAGGCTGCGCCAGTCTGGGTTTCGTGGGTGGCGCCGAGGTGGATCGCTATGGCAACCTCAACACCTCCTACATCGGCGACCGCGCGCATCCGCGCGTAAAGCTGCCCGGCAGCGGTGGCGGCGCCGATATCGCGTCGCTGGCCGGGCGTCTGGCCATCATCTTGGCACACGAACGCAAGCGCTTTCCGAAGCGCGTCAGCTACATCACCAGCCCTGGCTATGGCGAGGGCGGCACCTGGCGTGAGCGTGTCGGCCTGCCGCGTGGTGGCCCCGCCGCGGTCATCACGACGCTGGCGCTCCTCGGCTTTGCCCCTGATACGCATGAGATGCTGCTGCGCTCGTGGCATCCTTTCACCACGCCAGAGGACGTGCGCGCCCATACCGGCTGGGAGCTACGTGCCGCCCCAGATGCGCATGAGACGCCGCCCCCAACCGCCGACGAGCTGCGTCTCATCCGCGAGTGCGACCCGCAAGGCTTCTGGACACGCTGAGCTGGGCTGGGCGCCAGTGCCACGCGGATGGAGGGGCGGATGTGATGGAGGGCGGATGTATCGAAGG
>JADMIN010000480.1 GCA_015478575.1 Ktedonobacterales bacterium
CCGCGCAGGTGGTGGACGTATCCAGCGCTCGGCAGGTCATGTCCCCCGCCGCGTCCTACTGCGCCCCGTAGCCGGTGCTCGTGGAGGTCACCGCATGCACCGGACGAGTGCCATAGCTGTAGCTGCCCAGCGGCCCGGTCACCAGCCGGTCGCTGGTATCGTAGCTGAACGCCTGGGTGTAGGCCGCGCTGGTCAGGGTGCCTGGTGTCAGCGGCGTGCCACAGGCGGGGGTGCCCGTGCTCCCCGCCCACGTCAGCCGGTCCTGCTCATCATAACAGAACGCCTGGGTGTCCGTGCCGCCGGGCAGCGTCATCTGGGTGCTGGTGACGTTGCCCACCGCGTCGAAGCCGCGCGTCGCCGCGAAGAGCGTGCCCCCCCACCGCCGACGTCGCACCGCTCGCTAGGGGCGCGCACGGGGAGGCAAGGAGCGCACGGTCCGGTAACACCCCAGCGCCGCCAGACCGACCGCGAGCAGCGCCCCCGCCACGAGTGCCCCGCCCACCGCGACACTCGACTGCCAGAGCGGCGCCCGGTGCTATTGCGTCACCAACGCAAGCTGGAGGATGCCCGACAGGAACAGCACCGCCTCGCCCACGCTCAGCAGGCATACGCCAATGATCAGGCGCACGCGCATGATGGTGAAGCTCAACAGACTCAGCACGAGACCGAAGGGCAGAAAAGCGATGCCATCGAGCACTGCCGCCATAATACACCCCCCTTTCACCTCGCGTAACGTCCCTCTTGCACCGGACCCGCGCCCGTCCGTGCGGTCTCCTGGCTCGCCACATCGCGAATACGCCGCGCCCATTCAGCCGCGCGGCTGAGAGCCTCTGGGCTTTCCCTCCTGCTAGACGTGGGCATGCCACGGCGGGCGCGCTACGCTACAGCGGTCGGCCCCCGCGCCGCGCGCTCGTGTCCACTGGTTCCGCTGGTCAAACGCGGTGACATACCGCACGCTCGCGACAGCGCCTCGCGGAGGGCCAAGCATGCCGCGCAAGGAGCGCGCCACAGCGGGCGGACAGGCAGACATCGCCACGGGATATACGCCATCGTTCCTGTTCCCTTGGTCATGGGTCTGGGTGGGGGAAGTGCGCCCTCTGCTGTGCGTCTCCCGCACCTGTGCGGCGCCCTCGCGTGGCGCTCACTGCCGGGCGCGGTGGTGCTCTGCGTCTCCCGCACCTGTGCGGCGCCCTCACCTGTGCGGCGTATGACTCCGCGCTGATGGCCATTCCCGCGGACAAGTGAGAGCACACGAGCGAGAGCGCCAGCAGAGCATACGCTCCCCATATCGGGGGCTGCTGAAAGCCCACATACATGCTGATCCCTACCCCCGCGCCAAACTCGCCAGACAGACCATAGAAGAACCAATACAGCCCTTGGGCCTGCGGGTATCGGCGGGGCGTCCTCCTAATAGCCTCGGATGGCGAAGAGGGGGGCGAGGACGCTCATAATCGTCGCCGCGATGGTGCGCACAAAGCCGCCATGTTGCTCGTGGTGTATCCCCCATCGTCGTCGTGTTTGGCTGCACGCGAACATTCGGAGGCGAGCGCCCCAGCCATAATACCATCTCTGCCTACTTTATTATACAATGAGAGACGAGACGGCGAGGAATGAGAGGAGTTTATCTTGCTTCCCATCTGACGACGGCGGAACTGGAACAGCGCTCTCGGCGGGCGCAGGACCCCTGGTGACCTTGGCGCATCAAGCAACGCCAAGGACCAGACGGAGAGAGGAGGAGAGGATGGAGGGGATCGCCACCATCGGCGTGGTAGGATACGGGAAATACACTCTCTCGACTGGAGGATATGCTATTGATGAACGATGGTGAGCATCCGTACGTGGAACTGCGCGAGCACGTGCGGTATGTGCGTGGCTCGCGTGTGCCGCTTGAGTCGCTGGTCTGGCTCTGGCGCGATGGCCAGAGCGCCGAGACGATCCGCGAGGCCTATCCGACGCTGCGGCTGGCCGAGGTCTATGGTGCCCTCGCCTACTACCTCGATCATCAGGCCGAGGTTGATCAGGAGCTGGCCGATGGGCTTGCGCGCTTCGACGCGCTTCGCGCCGCCGCCGAGTCCGACGATCCGGCGCGCTATTCGGCGCTGCGCCAGCGCTTCGCGGCGGCCCGCGAGCAGCAGACGGCGTCGTAGGCGTCCATGAGTGAGCGGGTACGCTTTCAGGCCGACGCGAACCTCAACGCGGTGATCATCAAGGGCACCTTGCGCCGCCAGCCACTCGTAGATATGCGGACAGCGGAGGTGGCGGGGCTGGCGGGCGTCCCTGATCCAGAAGTGTTGGCGCGCACCGCGCAAGCGGCCCGCGTCCTGGTGAGCCACGACTTTCATACGTTGCCGGGGCACTTCGCCGATTTTCTGGCCAGCGGACAGCACAGCCCAGGGGTGTTGCTGCTCCATCAAACCTTGCCGGTGGCTCAGGCGATCGCCGCGTTGCTGTTGGTATGGGACGCCAGTGACCCAGCGGAATGGCGTGATCGGCTCACGTACCTGCCCTTGTGAGCGGCGGTAGCGTGGATAGGCTGGAGATGGAAGAGTCAAGAGGGTCAACCCGCACCCCGTGGGAATGGTGGCGGCCACCACTCCCACGGAGTAGACCCCGACAGAGGTCGTCGTTGTCGTCGTGCCTCCACTGGTGACGCTCTGTTGGACGCGGTTGCCCTCGCCGTCAGAGGCATAGCTGGCCGTCTGGGTCGGGCTGGTCGTCGTGTTCTGCCAACTCAGCAACCGCCGCAACGCATCATAGCCCAGCGCCTGCCCGGTGGGGCTTCCTCCCGCGCAGGTGGTGGACGTATCCAGCGCTCGGCAGGTCATGTCCCCCGCCGCGTCCTACTGCGCCCCGTAGCCGGTGCTCGTGGAGGTCACCGCATGCACCGGACGAGTGCCATAGCTGTAGCTGCCCAG
>JADMIN010000481.1 GCA_015478575.1 Ktedonobacterales bacterium
ACGCCTACACCCTAGGGCTGATCAGCGAGGAGCGCTATGCGCGCGTCGAGCGCCGCCGCGCCCTGGCCGCCGCCGCGCTCGACAGGCTGGGCGAGATCGCCGTGACGCCAGCACGCGGGGTGAATGCCGGCGCGGAGGCCGTAGGCCTGGCCACGATCACCCAGCAGACCACCGCGCTCGAACTGCTACGCCGACCCGAGGCGCGCTACTGGCAGGTACGGGCGCTCATCGCGCGTGCCACCGCCCGTGACGATGACGACGCCGCGCCGCCATCAGCCGAGGCGCTGCCCGAACTCGATGAAGAGACCACCACCGAGGTGGAACTGCGGGCGAAGTACGCGGGCTACATCCGCAAGGAGGAGGCGAGCGTCCGCCGCGCGCTCCAGTTGGAGCGGAGCCTCCTGCCGACGGAACTGCGCTATACCGCGATTGGCGGCCTGCGCCATGAGGCGCGCCAGCAGCTCGAGCGTGTCCGCCCGCGCACGGTCGGCCAAGCCGCGCGCATCCCCGGCGTCACGCCCGCCGACATCGCCATCCTGCTCATCCAAGTTGAGCGGCTGCGTCGGGCACCTCGTGGTCGGGCACCTCGTGGCGTGTGAGCGGCGCCACACGCGGCTCAGCGTGGCGGTGCATGGCTGCGTTGTCGCATTGCCGCTCTCCCGCATCTCTGGCTATGGTGGTTGACAGCCCACCCGTGCGCACGTACTATTCAGGTATCTTCCCTGGTGTGGCGTTTGCGGTAGCCGCCGTGGGCACTTCAGCGGCCCAGAAAGATGCGGCGTATCCGCGCGCGGGCAGGAGGCACGCAATTGCGCATCCTCGTAGTTGACGATGATCTCGTCGGCGGCCGCATGGTCCAGTTCCTCCTGACGGAGCAGGGCCATGAGGTTGATGTGGTGGATAATCCCCGGGGCGCGCTGGCCCTGCTTGAGAAGCGCCCCCCCGATCTCCTGCTGCTCGATGTCAATCTGCCGCAGATCAACGGCTTCGACCTCTACCAACGCATGCGCGACCAAGGCTGCGACGTTCCCGTGATCTTTGTGACCGGCAAAGACGAGGTGGAAGACCGCGTTCTGGGGTTAAAGATGGGCGCGGATGACTATATCTGCAAGCCCTTCCACTCAGCGGAGCTGGCGGCGCGTGTCGAGGCGGTGCTCCGCCGCTACTCCAGGGCCACGAAGAACGAGCAAGGGCAAATTCGCGCGGGCGATGTCGAGATTGATCCCGCTGGCTTGCGCGTGACATTGCCCGACCAGCGCACGGCCAGCCTGACGCCCACAGAGATGAAAGTGCTCATGCAACTGGCGCGCCACGCCGGTCAGGCGGTGGAGCGCGAAGAGATGCTCGTGGGTGTCTGGGGCGCGCACTATGGGGGTGAGAGCAATATCGTGGATGTGTATATCCGGCGCCTGCGGCGCAAGCTGGAGCGCGACCCCGCGCGTCCCCAGTTGATCCAAGCCGCCCGTGGCGTTGGCTACAAGCTCGAAGGATAATGCAGAATGGCGATGCGCCAGCCGCGGATCCTCGCTTCCACCACAACCATCACCGCTGCCGTGCCCGTCGTCGCCCCGGATATCGTCGCCCCGGATATCGTCGCCCCGGATATCGTCGCCCCGGATGTTGTCGCCCCGGATGCCGGCGCGCTGGCGCTACGCATCGCCGAGGTCGCCGCCACGCAGCCGGATGCTGCCGCGCTGGCCCTCGCCCTCACCGAGCTGCTCGTCCCCGCGCTAGGCGCCTCCTGTGTCGCGCTCTTCCGCCCGCGCGCGCCCAGCGCGCGCCCCTCCCTGGAGCGGCTGGCCCTCGCGGTGGCGGAGCCAGCCGCCGTGCCTGGCTCACGCCGTCTGTATGCGGCCGCCAGTCGCGCCATCGCCCAGGGGCGCATGCTCGCCATCTCGCCTGGCACTGAGGCTGCCACGGCGGACCATGCCGGGGCGCGCATGCTGGCGCTGCCACTTGGCACGCCGCTCCCCGTCGGTGCGCTCGTCCTGAGTTGGCGCGAGGAAGCGCGTGGGGCATCCGAAGCCGACTCCTGGCGCATCGCGCTGCTCGTGCGGCTGGCCCCCACACTGGCGTTGGCGACGCGCTCCCTGCTCGTGCCCCCCCCCGCCGCTCTCGCCGATGCGGATGAGAAGATGTCGTTTACCCACCTCCTCCCGCTGATGTCCCACGAGTTACGGACGCCGCTCAACACGATCAACGGCTTTCTCGAGATCGTGCTGGATGGCCTCGCGGGGCCGCTCGCTGAGCGACAGGCTGAGTTCCTCGCCTATGCCCACGGCAGCGCCCGCCATCTCATCGCGCTCATCGAGGATATCCTCTTGCTGAGCCGAGCCGACACCGGGCCATCCATGCCACGCCTCTCACCCATAGACCTGGCCACGCTCGCCAGCCAGGCATGCGATGCGGCGCGGGAAGCGGCGGCGACAGCGGAAGTGGCCCTCACGATGGCGATCGCGCCCGCGCTGCCCCCCCCGTGTGGCGATGCGGCGCGCCTACAGCAGGCGCTTGGCATACTCCTGCGCTCCGCTATCGCGCGCACGCCGCCGCGGGGCACCGTGCATCTGGAGATCAGCCCTTGCGCCAAGGGCGTACGCTTGGTCGTGCGTGACACGGGCCCTGTCATTCCCGCGGTGGAGTGGGCGCGTCTCTTCGAGCCGTTCCGCCCGCTGACGCGGGAATCCCTCCACTATCCCGGCGCGACAGGGCTGGATCTCGCCGTGGCACATGCCATCGTCACGCGGCATGGAGGCACGCTCGCGGTCGAAAGTGAGGCGCAAGGTGGCGCGACCTTTCGCGCCATCATCCCAGTGGAGAACCACCCGCGCGAGCGCCAGCAAAGCGAGCGCCAGCAACATGGCGGGAGGCCTCTGCCCCCGGTGGCCCTCTAGACCC
>JADMIN010000482.1 GCA_015478575.1 Ktedonobacterales bacterium
CGATACCACGACCGATCCCGAGGCGGCGATGTGGATGATGATTGCCGCCAGCCCCGCACTCTCCGCCATGCGCGACGAGGCGGAGCGCTGGTTGGTCGGCCATGGCCACCAAGCGGAAGCTCAGGCCATCCTCGGCGGACGCAAGCCTGGTGCGTCTCGACCACCCAGCAGGGGGAAGGAGCCACAAGGCAAGGCGCGCCGACCAGGCCACCGCCCCGCGCGCGCATCCGCCGCCAATGGCGAGCGCGAGAACGGGTGATCCACCCAAGCTCCGCACCCGCGCGGGGGAGCGGGCGGAAGCGCGCGGCCAATTCTACCCCTCTCACGCCAGGCCAGCCTTGCGCGCGATGGCGAGCTTCTTTTCCTCCACACGGAGCGAGGCGGCATCCACCATCTCATCGCCGACGACGATGGCACCCACACCCAATTCGACATCAGCACGCGCGTAGGCGTCGAGGATACGCTGCGCGCGCGCGATCTCCTCAGCGGTCGGCGTGAAGGCGGCGTTGATGACCTCGATCTGCGCGGGATGGATAGCCCACTTGCCGTCGAAGCCCATCCGTGCCGCCATGTTGGCGTCGCGCCGACAGGCCTCCACGTCACGGATGGCCAGCGTCACACCATCCACACAGGTGATGCCAGCGGCACGCGCGGCGATGATGGTCTTCGCCTTGGCGTAGTGGTAGAAGAAGAACTGCTCGGCTCCAAGCTCACTGGCTCCGATATCGCCCGCAAAATCCACCAACCCAAAGACCAACCCACTCATGCGCGGCGTGGCCTTCGCGATCCGCTCGGCGTGCAGCACCCCCTCCGCCGACTCGATCAGCGCCTCGATGCGGATGCGCCCGACCTCCAGCCCCACGTTCGCCTCGATACCAGCGAGCAAGCGGTCCACATAGAGTACATCCTCCGGCCCGTTGACTTTGGGGATGACGATGCCATCGAGAGAGGCGCCCGCCGCCTCCACGACCTCGATCACATCGCGATAGAAGAAGCGCGTATGGACGTTGTTGGGGCGGAAGGTGCGCACCTTCCCCTGGAAGTCGAGCGTCGTCAGCGCCTGGATCACCGTCTGGCGCGCCGCCACCTTGCGCGAGACGGCGCAGGCATCCTCCAGATCAAACATCACCTGATCGGCGCTGGATGCCGCCGCCTTGGCCATCATCGCGAGCGAGTGGCCGGGGCTGGTCAACTCCGAGCGCCGGATCGCGACATCCCTGGCACCACTCCGTGGGTGCGTCGGCTGGCCTGGCTCGCTCGTTTCATTCAGGGCAGACATCGGCTCTCCTCCTCGTGGCGCATCTGGCACGCTCCTCTCAGTCTATACCGACACTGTATACCGACGGCGCCCGGACCGCTTGACGCGGCCCAAACAACCTGTTATCTTAGCGCCAAGGATCACGTCTTTCCTGATCACTCGCTCCCCGCCGAAGGAGGCATATTCGTGGCAGCTAGCTCACCCATAGGCACACCGACCACGTCCCAGCGCGCGGCGCGCCCACTCTGGCTCGCGGTCCTAGCCGGTTTCTCCCTCTTGCTCGGCATCATCACGACCATACCGCAGTTCTACTATGTGCTCTTCGCGCGGGGCCTCGTCACGATCGGCCCGCACAGCAACTTTTTGGGGCAGATCTGGTACTGGTACATCCTCTCCGGTGATAATACCTACCAGAAAGTGGATCCCGGCGTGCTTGCCGGCGCCATCGAGGATGCCTTTTTGCTCGGCCCACTCTACTTTGCCACTGGCATTGGCCTCTGGCAGCGACGGGCGTGGGTCGTGCCGGTCGGGCTGATCACCGGGGCCATGATCCTCTACGCGATTATCGGGTTCTTCCTAGGCGATATCTTTGCCAGGCTGCCGACCGTCACGAATGGGATCTCCTATTGGGCTTCAAATCTACCCTATCTCATCTACCCGCTCTGGTTGCTGCCGACGCTGCTCTTTCGCCGCTCGCTCTTCACGCGCGCCGAATAGGCCAGTGGCAGAGTGGCCAGCCGCCAGAAAATGCCGCACGCTCGCTCCCGTATGAGAGGTCAGGCCGTATGGAAGAGCATGCCGCGCCGGATGCCCGGCGCTATACCGTCCTTGTCGTGGATGATGATCCTGGCCTGAACGAGGTGATGGTAGCCTCGCTCCAACTCTTCGGTGACTATGACGTCATCTCCGCGCTCGACGGCGCCGAAGGGCTGGAGAAGTGCGTCACCGCACGGCCCGACATCGCCGTGATTGATGTGCGTATGCCGCGGCTGGACGGCTACCAGTTGGTGCGGGCGTTGCGCGGCGACCCCGCCACGGCGGCACTGCCCCTCATCATCCTCTCGGCGCTCGCGCAGGACCGCGACCGGTTGGCCGGTCTCCTCTGCGGAGCCGATGCCTATCTGGATAAGCCGCTCAACCCCCACGAATTGGTCACGGCGATCCAGCGCGCGCTAAGGACCAGCCAACAGGAGCGAATGACACGCATGCGCCAGCTCAGCGAGGCCCCTGATGGCCCATCACCCGGCGATGGGAGAACACCGTCATGAGACAGATGACGCCGCTCCCCATGCCCATCACCGCCACACGCGCATCGAGCGGCACGCCGGTCTCCGCCGCCGAGCGCGCCATGCTCGATGCCTTCGACGCACAGCGGCGGCTCAGCTTGCTGCGGCTGATCGTGCCGGGGCTGCTGGTCGTGGTGATCATCGCTCTGCCGTTCGCCGCTCAGGCGGATATGCAATCCCAGAGCTACCAGAGCACGCTCCAAGCGGGCGTAGGGCTAGTCGCCTTCGCCCTCGCCCTCTGGGCGATGCGCGCGCGCCGCGTCAACCTCGCCGCATATGCCCTCTTCGGCGGCGTCACCGGCGTGATCGCCCTGCTACTGCTCTATGATGGGCCACTTGGGGGCGCG
>JADMIN010000483.1 GCA_015478575.1 Ktedonobacterales bacterium
TAGTGTGGCTTCCAGTCCGTGATCGGAGTCACGATGCGGAGCGGCAGGCGTCCCACGCCGACGACATTCATGATAGCGGCAGGGCGGAGCTTTTGCGTCTCAGCCCCGACAGAAGGATCGAAACGCACGAGCCAGACCTCGCCCCTATTCGGGGTAGTCGTCATACAGATCATCCTCGCCAAAGGCTTCGAAGTCCGTCAGAGCGGGATTCGTCTGGTACGCTTCCACCGCCTGCTTCGACTGCTCCGCCAGAATCCGCTCACGCGCCTCGAATGGCAGCCGCATGAGTTCCGTTGCCGTATAGCGCCGCCCCGCGGGATGCGCCAGCGGCCGTGGCTCCACGCTCCCTGGGCAGAGAGCCAGCGCCTGCTCCTCGGTGATGATGCCCTCCGCAAGCGCCCGCAGCGTCATCTGCTTCAGCCGGGTCGGCTCCTCTGGCGTCACGCATTCCACTGGCTCGCGGATCCGCCACTGTCGGCGGGTAAACTCATCCCACAGCGAGTGGTAATGCCCCTCGTCTATGATGTCGAGGTCCCGTGCCCGGTGGACCCAGGCCTGCATGCTCATGCCGTACGTACCCTTCAGCAGCCCTAGCTCCTCGAAGCTGAGATGGCGCCGCTTTACGCCAAGCTCGCGTCGCACCACCTCGCGCGGGACCAGAAACGCGCCAGCAAACCGGTGCGCCAGTTGCTCATCCTGGTCATCGGGTGCCCCCGGCTGCCAGGCCAGCAAGTGTTCCAGTTCGTGTGCGAGACTGAAGCGCCGTCGGTCGGGCGCGACACTCGTATTCGTGACGATCACTGGAATCGCGCCATTTGCCCACCCTGCCAGGCCATCAAATCGTCCCTCGTCGTGCTTCCATCCGACCACCACGCCGCCGTGGTCCTCTACCGCCCGCGTCACACTCTCGATCGGCGCGTCGCCGAGACCCCACGCTTCGCGCAGCCGCTCCGCCGCGGTCTCCGCATCCGCGAAGGTGCGTATCGGGCCAACGCGCGGCAATTGCGGTCGCTCGTCTGGGTAGAACACCGATGCCAGTCGTACCTGTCCCTCCGCCACATGCAGCGCTGTGGCCTGAATCTGCGCCTGGCGCGTAGGAGCGAGCCGCGGATGCTTGCGAAACGCGAGCCACCGCACACGAAGCGCTGGTTCCTCGAGGAAGTACGACGACTTCACGCCGAGCGCCTCCGCAAGCTTCAAGAGAAAGGACGCTTTCGGAATACTTTTGTTATGCTCATACTTCGAAAGCCCCTGCTTTGTAATCACTTGCCCAAGGTGAGCTAACCGCCCTGTTACCTCGTCAAGTGTCAGTCCCGCCGCCAACCGGGCCTGCCTCATGCGATCGCCGATCATGGCAAGTGCCTCTTATCGTTGACAATATTGTCCACATCATGCCCGTTGTCAATGTTGACAATGTAGCATGTTATCAACATGTTGTCAACATATTGTCAACATCGTGGCGGCGGTCAGTCGCGAGCAGATCGCGCGTGGGGTAGGGTGTGTTGTGTGACGCGCTCCGATGCTGGGGGCACGCGAGCGAGGAGTCGGTGGCACGGTGAGGGGTTGGCCCTAGCGTGGCTCGCCAGAGGCACGAGCGGTATTGGTATCGGCCTCTGGCTCGGTCGGCTCGATGCCCTCGGTCGGCTCGATGCCGTCGGTCGGCTCGATGCCGTCGGTCGGGTCTTTCAGTCGCCGCGCTTGGCGCGCACGCGGGCGGCGCAGACGCGCGCGACGCCGCTGAATAGCGGAGAGACCGACCAGTAGGCTGCCACTGTGCTGTGAGGTGCCAGAGAGGATGCGCGAGACGGCGGGGTCCGTCGCTGGGCCAGCGTCGGCACGAGCGGCGGACGCATCAGGCGGGTCCAGGTGTCTCCGTCGGCGCCGCCGTGCCAACCAGACGCCGAGCAGCGTCAGGAAGAAGGCCACCAGCGTGATAACGCCCGCGATGCCCATGCCCCGCAATACGCGATCGAGTACGGGCAGGTTGCGCCCCAGCGCGAAACCAAGGATGCCATACACCAAGGCCCAGAGGATGCCTCCGGTGGCGTTCCAGAAGAAGAAGGCACGCCGGGGCATGCGACTGACGCCCGCCAGAAACGCCACCCACAGGCGCAACAGCGAGAAGAAGCGCCCAATCAGAACGGTCTTGTTGCCATGTCGCTCAAAATAGCGTCGTGTCGCTTCCAAGTGCGACGCATTGATGTGCAGGAGGCGTGACAGGCGCACCAGCAGCGGGTAGCCGCCCAGGCGCCCAGCGGTATAGCCAACATTATCGCCCAGGATCGCGCCGATAGCCGCGGCCACGATCACGCCGACGATATTCAGGCGCCCGCCCGTGCCCGCGTAGACCGCGCCAAAGATCAGGGCGGTCTCGCCAGGGAAGGGTACGCCCATCGTCTCGAGCGCGACCGCGATGAGAATGGCCACGTAGCCATACATCTCAATCGCCTGCCGTAGCCACAGAGGAATCGTCATGCCAGAGCCTATCCTTCCCTCGCGCGCCGGTGTTTTTCAGTTCGCTCTACTTTTTCAGTTCGCTCTACTATGTACGCGCCAGGGGTGCCGGGGCAATACGCAAAACCGCGCACGTGCGTTCTGGCCTTCATACCACTATACCCAGAATCCGCGCGCCGGAGATGGCGCCGCCCCCCACACCCCACCATGAGCGGTGGCTTGCCCTGGGCGAGCGGAACGTGACACCTATCCGCCTTGTCGGATACAATAGGAGCTGGGAAGCGCTCCCGCCTGAAGCGCCGGGCGGAGGCCACGCGACACGCCCACTGGAGGGCCAGTACGATTCCGGTGGCGTACACTGTTCAGGAGTTGACACGAGTGTCTCTGCGAAGGGGAGCCAATGGACGCCACGAACGATCGCGCGCGCTTCGCG
>JADMIN010000484.1 GCA_015478575.1 Ktedonobacterales bacterium
CGGCCTGCCCGCACTGCTTTAACACGATCAAGAATGAGTACCCGCAACTCGGCGGCGACTACGAGGTCATGCACCATACCGAGCTGATTGATCGGCTCATCTCTTCGGGCCAATTGCGGCTGCCCGCGGGCTTTGATACGCGCAAGCTCACCTACCATGATCCCTGCTTCATCGGGCGCTGGAATGGCGTCTACGACGAGCCACGGCGCGTGCTGAACGTCCTCAACCGTGATGGCGTGGTCGAGATGCGGCGCAACCGCAACCGCGCCTTCTGCTGTGGCGGTGGGGGTGGGCGCGTCTGGATGGAAGAGAAGATCGGCAAGCGCATCAATAATACGCGCGTGGAGGAGGCGCTGGAGACGGGTGCCGAGAGTATGGCCGCGGCCTGCCCTTTCTGCATCACGATGTTTGAGGATGGCATCAAGGCCGTCGCGGCACAGGATCGTTTCGGCGTCGAGGATATCGCCGAGATTCTGGCGCGTGCGCTGGAGGCGCGACCCGTCGCGGCGGGCGGCGCCAACGCCACGCCAGAGGGCGGCACGCGAGCCTAGCGTTGCGGCGGTGGGCCGCTGGCGCCGTGGTCAGAACGACGTATGCGCCACGCGCGCACCGCGGTGGCACACACGACACAGACAGAGAGGGCGGGCCGACGATCTGCCGACCCGCCCTCCGCTGTAGTAGCATGCGCGCTCCCGCGGGGAAGCTACTTCCCTTTGATACCGTGGTTGAGCGAGGTGAAGCCGAGCACGGCATACACCAATGCGTTGAAGAAGTTGCTGATGTTCAGGCCGATGATCGAGGTGCTCGTCACCAGGCCAGTGCTCCCAGCTCCGCTCACCAGATTGAGCTTGAACTTCATGAGAATCCCGATCGCCCCCACAGCGGCAAAGATGATGCCGACGATCAGGTCATAGGGGCGGGCCAGCTTGCCATCGTTGAGGAACTTGCGCGTCACGATCAACCCAATCAGACCGGTTGCCAGAAACCAAATGGATGTCGAATCCACCTTGTTTTGATTCACCAGACTGGAAAGTGCCGCGACGACACCAAAGAAGAGAAACCAGAGAGAATAGTGCGTTGTGCGATGGTCCATTGTCGTACCTCCACATGCAGCGTTGGGAAGCGACACTGCCCCCAGACACTCCTGGGGGCACGGGCGCGACGGGCATCGTAGATCGAGTACCCCAGGCAGAGGAGCGGGAACAGCAAGGAGCGCGCCACTGTGCCATGTGCCGGGGCGAGTTTCGAGCAACGGGGGCCGTGCATACACACAGCCGACCGCCAGCGCTACGCCTATTCTACCTGATCTGGCCATGCTCCGCTAGAGCGAGATGGGCGATCTTCAGCGTGGGCCATGCGCATGGAGCATGGCGGGCAGTGTCAGCACGATCAACTTGAAGTCCTGCCAGACGCCGCGGCGACGGATATACTCGATATCCATATCCACCATCTGTTCGAAGGGGACGTGCCCGCGTCCATAGACTTGCCAGATGCCCGTCAGGCCGGGGCGCACCGTGAGTCGCAGCAGGTGCTTGCTCTGGTAGAGGCGCACTTCATAGGGGATGGGCGGGCGTGGCCCGACCAGGCTCATGTGGCCGGCGAGCACATTGAAGAGTTGCGGCAGCTCATCCAGACTGGTCAGGCGCAGTAGCGCCCCCACGGGCGTGATGCGCGGATCCTCTAGGTGCAATAGTCCCCGTATCCGCCAGAGAACGCGTCCGATGCGCGCCGCCCTAGGCGCGAGCGGCGGCGTGGCATGACCCTGCCCCTCGGCGGACGCGAGCGCCAGTGTCTGGCTGCCAACCTTGCCATTGCCGCCCTTGCCCTGGATAAATTGGGTGTAGGCGAGCTGGTGGAGCGTGTGGTCCGCGTCGTGGTACATCGAGCGAAACTTATACATGACAAAGAGGCGTCCACCCTCACCGACCCGCACCTGGCGGAAGAGAATCGGCCCACGCGAGGTCAAGCGGATCAGCACAGCGATAAGCGCGAGGAGGGGCGCGAGCGCCAACAACACCAGCGCGCTCAGCCCGATATCAAGGGTACGCTTCATCATCAGGTAGGACCGCGATGCCTGTGGTAAGGCGAGCGTCGCATCAACAAGCATTTTCTCCGGCAGCGCCATGATGGAGGAATCGAGCAGGTGTATGGCCGCGCCGGGAATGCTGGAATGTGCGGTGGTTGGGTTCTGTGCCATCCGCGGTTACCTCACGATGAATGATGGAATACGCTGTGTTTGGGGCCTCCTTATACAATAACGGGCAGGCTAAGCCATCCGTCTCGAATAGCATACAAGTACGGCCACAACTTCATCGGTTGCGGCAGCGATCTGGTGGCAGCGATCTGGTGGCAGCGATCTGGTGGTAGCGATCTGGTGGCAGCGATCTGGTGGTAGCGATCTGGTGGTAGCGATCTGGTGGTAGCGATCTGGTCGTGGAGCACGGCTTCTAGAAGGCGGGCATGCCCCGGAGGGAAGGCGGGGAAAGCGGGTCGGGGGCAAGGAACAGCCGCTCTGTTGTGGCCTACAGTGGGAGAGAGACACACAGGCACTCTTCATAGCAGTGCGGCGCGGAGGGCAAACAGCGCCAGGTGGACGACCTAGCGCTGTTGTGAAAGGGCGTGGGCGATGCGCGATACGTTGGCGCACCGCCCACTAAGACTGTTGGAGATCGCGGGAGCGCTACTGCTGTTGAGCGCGGTCCGAAGCCTGCTGCTTGGGCGTACCGCGGCCACGCTCGCCACCCTTCTTGCCAATGCGTGAATAAAACTCGGGGCCCTGCTGCCGCTTGGTGGATTCACCACCCTTCTTGCCGATCTCCGCATAGAACCGCGAGCCGAGCTTGTTCTTGACCGTAGCTCCAAGTCCGCCACGGCTGCTCAAGGCGC
>JADMIN010000485.1 GCA_015478575.1 Ktedonobacterales bacterium
GTCGCTCGGCGAGGGCCTCGACAATGGCGGCCACGTGCCCTACCCGCTCAGGCAGCCCTTGCAGCGCCGCCAGATGCTCTTGCATCAGATTCATGACGGCGGCAAGGTCGGCGATCTGCTCGGCGAGCGCAGTGGCGGTGGGGTCCGCTGGCGCTGGCAACGCCGCCACGTGCTTGCGCGCGAAGTGCTCGGCGAGCACGTCCACACACTCGCGCTGGAAGATGATGAGGTCTTCGCGCGCCTCGGCTTTCACGCGGTGCTCATCCGCGGTGAAGAGCCAGCCGGGCAACACCTTCAGCGTGAGGGCTTGCATGGTCTGTGGGCCGCCCTCTGTCTGGACGCGCACTGGTACGAGGCCTTCGCGTAGCGCACTCTTGCGCCGGATGCGTTGGAGTTGGCCGTCAATGTCGAGTTGGAGACCCTCGCAGAGCCAGTTCATGACGGCGCAGATACGTCCATCCTCCAGGCGCACGGCCACCAACTCGTGCCCATAGAAGGGGATCGTATCCTGCTCGACGGGAATCAGCGCCTCTGCTGGCCCGTCGTTCTGAGGGCCCATGCCGCCTCACTTTCTCAAAAGGGTCCTGTATCATACAGGACCCTTTGTGTAACAGGCATGAACGCCCATCCTGCCTAGCCTCATGCCAACCGCGTGCATCATACACTCGGTTCGCCTATCAATCGAGCGTCGCCGCCAGTTTGCGCACATGCTCCGTGCTGATCGTGCCGCCGCTTTCCGCTCGGCTGATCATGGCGCGCGAGATGCCCGCCGCTTTCACCATCTCGCCCTGAGTGAGCGCACGCTTGATACCACGCGGGCGCGCATGGCGGCAGGCCAGGAGGCGGCACCACTCGTCCGCTCCAACACCGCATTCTCGCTCTGGAAGTAACCGACGCCTCATTTCTCTGGCGCGGATGGCGTCCTCTCTCCCAGCCCGCTCCCCATGCCGTGGGTGCGGGAAAGGGCTAACCATGGGGCCACGCGGCGCGGCCCCCTCAGCTCATGCGCAGCCCAGCCGCTTGGCCCGCCCCCGCTCCGCCCCCGGCACCCCCATCGCCTCGTAGAGCCGCGCCGCCGCCGCTGGAGCCAGCGCCGGGTCGGATGGGCCAGATGCCGTGGATACCCTGTGGGTTGCCTCCTAGTGGCGGGAGAACGAAACACCCGCCGTTGCGACATGGTAGGGCAGATCACCGCCGCACAAGCAAGTGGCGGCGCCTCCTCGCAAGGGCGGACAGGCGCGGGGGGCGGCTAGCCACCGAATGTCACCGCGATGGTGCGGCGGCTCACCGCTGTGCGCCCCAACGCATCCGTGATCGTCAGTGTGACCGTGTAGCTGCCGGGCGCGCCATAAAAGTGCGAGGCCTGCGCGCTGTAGTCCGTCTCGCCGTTGCCATCGCCAAAGACCCAGGCATAGGTGATCTGGTAGCCAGTCGAGGCGCTCGCGTCAAAGGTGATGTTGCCCGGGAAGCCGACGGTAGCGGTGGCCGTGAAGCTCGCCACCGGCTTGGGCAGGCTGATCGTGACCGACCGCGTGAGCTTGGCTGTCTGGTTGGCCGCGTCCGTCACCGTCAGCGTCACCGTATACGTCCCCACGCCCGCGTATTGATGCGAGACGCTGACACCCTGGTCCGTGTTGCCATCGCCGAAGTTCCAGGCGTATTGCGGTTGCTCGCCGGTCGAGGAACTCGCGTCGAAGTCCACCGTCAGCGGGTTACTCGCTTCCTGCTGGAAGGCGAAGGCGGCGCGCGGCAGCGGCGGCAGAACGGTGAGCGTGAGCTGCGCCGAGGCCGTCTGCCCAATGGGATCTCGCGCGGCCAGCGACACCGTCATCTGGCCAAATTGCGTGTAGGTGTGGCTGACGCTCTGGCCGCTGGCGACGGTGCCATCGCTGAAGCCCCACGTGTAAGCGAGGTCGCGGCCAGCGGTGGCGCTGGCGCTGAACTGGATAGGTGCCCCCACCCGCGCGTTGCCGCCGCCGCTGGCGATGATGCTGACCTTGGGCAGGGGATAGGCAATGCCCCGCGCGCTCGAGACCGCCGCGGTGAGCGCCAGCGTCAGCGCCAGCACCGCGACCAGCGCCCCCACGATCATCCCAGTCGTGCGCAGGGCGGGGCGCGGCCCGGATGGCGGCATCAGTTGTGGTTGGGGCTGTGGCTGTGCCACCGTGGGCGCGTCTGGGGGATAGGTCGAATCGTACATGGATGTGGACCTCCAATAGCCAACAATGCGGCGAGCACACGCGGCGCCCGCTGTGGAGAGACGTTGCTCAGGGCGTGCCCACCGCGCGGCGCGGCTAGCGCTCCAGCTCAGTGCCAGAGGGCGGTGGCATCGGCGGCATCGTACCGAACGCGCCAGAGGGCGGCATCGGTGGCGGCACGGTGATCGGCACGCCAAACGCCAGGGATGGCCCAGGCGGCATCCCCAGCGGCGACGGCGCGGCGAAGGCTGGCACCGGCGGCGGCGCGCTGAAGGCGGCGATGAGCGCGCCGATGAAGTAGAGCGGCGGCACGGCCACCAGCAGCGCGACCACCCACTGATCCACCATCGTGGTGAGGCGGAAGGATGCCACGACGGGAGCGGTGGCCACGCTCAGGATCGCCAGCGCGATGGCCACGGTGCCCAACGCGACCAGCGCTAGCACGCCATCATAGAGCCAGGCGCGGGCGGGTGTTAGCGCCGCATCGCGCGGGCGGGCCGTCAGGCGGTCCAGCCCGGCGAAGAGCGGACGCGCCAGCGGGCTGAGCACCGCGAGCGGCAGCCGCGCCAGCTCGCCGAGCCACGGCGCGCGCTGGGTGGAGGCGCCCCCCAGCGCCCCACCGAGCGCCCCGAAGAGCAGCACCGCCAGAAAGGTGCCGCCGACCGAAGGACCCGCGCCCTCGCTGAT
>JADMIN010000486.1 GCA_015478575.1 Ktedonobacterales bacterium
GCATATTCCAACGAGACGCCATCCGATTTGCGCCAGCGACCGCTCGCGGAGCGCGGAGCGATTTGCCGGATGCGCGCTCCATCGGATATACTGGGGATGCTGAACAAGCCCGGCCCCGTAGCTCAGGGGATAGAGCAGCGGTTTCCTAAACCGCGTGTCGGAGGTTCGAATCCTCTCGGGGCCACCATATGCCAGCCCGCAATAGTTCCGCACTTGAAGCCGTTCCTCTCGTTCGGCCAGCGCCCGTTCTGGCGCATTTTGATACCTACCCTGATACCTACCGGCAGAAAATTGAGCCTAGCGCCGCCTGGCCGCCTGGCGCGCGTTGGTGATGATCTCTTCCGCTGAAGTGGCGATGCGTTGCTGTGTACCCGTCGTCACGTGGGTATAGAGATCGGCGGTGATGGTAGTGGAGCTATGCCCTAGCGCGGTGCTGACCGCCTTGAGGTCTACGCCGTGCTTGCCGCCGTATTCGGATTGCAGTGTGGCGTAGGTATGGCGGATGTCATGGAAGCGCACTCTTGGCAGGCCCGCGCGCGCCAGTGTCTTCTTGTGGCGGTGGCGCACTCCCTGATCTTTGAGCGGAGAGCCATCCTCGGCACAGAACACCAGGTCCCTATCTTGCCAGCACACCCCCAGACGCAGCCGCTCTTGCGCCTGGCGGGCACGGTGCGCGCGGAGGGCTTCCACCGCGACGGGTGCCAGTACGATGGTGCGCGCGCTGCCGCGCGTCTTGGGGGGCGTGAAGTAGTATTCGCGCGCATTGCGCCACTTCAGCGTTTCCGTGATACGCAATGTTCCCGTGGCGAGATCCACGCCGCTCCATTTCAGTGCCAGGATTTCGCCCTGACGCATGCCGGTAGCGAAGTCGAGCACGTAGAGCGCTTCCAGCCGGTCGCCTTGAATCGCTTCCAGCAACGTGCCCACCTGCTCAAGCGTCAGCACCCGCATGGTGGTCCGGTTCGGCTTCGGCGTCGTCACGTTGTCACAGACATTGATCGCCACTAGGTTGTAGCGCCGCGCGTCTTCGAGCAGGTTATGCAGCACGTCATGTACGCGCCGCACCGTGGTGGCGCCAACTACTTGCGTGCGCTTGCCCTGGACAGGCGCGCCGCGTCTGGCGGCGTAGAGTCGTTGCACCTGTTGCGGTGCGAGCTTCACCAAGGGCGTCCTGCCGAGCGTCGGCAGGATGTGGATGCGAAGGGTTGACTCGTACCGAGTGTACGCCGTCTCCTTCAGGCCTGGCTTCTTCATGGCGAGCCACTGTTCAGCAAACGTGGTGAGCGTCTGCTGCCCGCTAGTAAACGGCGTACCACGATCTCGCTTCGCCTTCGCCTCGGTTAGCAGCCGGTCGGCTTCCTCGGCGGTTCTAGCATAGCCGATCAGCCGTCGTACACCGTCAATGGGGAGCCGCACCATATAGCGGCCGTCTTTGCACTTCGCGATGCTCCCCATACCCTGGCCGCGCTTCTTCGCCATGTGTCCCAGTCCTTCCCTCTCGTATCCGCCTCCGCACATGCTCAAAAGCACTAGAGGTCGAGGTGGCAAAAGTGGCAAAAGGGTAGGGTGGTCTGCCCTGCCGTCGGCCCGCGCTTCTTCGCCATCCGCTCGTTCCTCCCTCCCGATTCGTGTGATTCTCGTTAGGTCTCGCGGTGCCAAAAGTGCCAAAAGGGTAGGGTGGTCTGCCCTGGCCATGCCCGGTGACACTCAGCCAAACTCACTCGATGCAAGGAAAATAGGGGCATCGTCCATCGCGGCGTCGATCCCATCATCGAATCCGCGAGAATAGTTGTCGCTCACGTCGTGCTCTCCCTTCGCATCTGATCTGCTACACTGGCTTGGCCGTCGCTGGCGCTACACTCGCCAGTGGCCGGCTACGCGCCGCCTGGGTCTTGAGGCTCTAGGCGGCGTTGTCTTTTCCCGGATTGCCCGGCTTCGCCTTATCCACCGTGCCCCATTCGAGGTCGTCCACAGACACGCCGTAGAGCGCGGCGAGCCTCTGCGCGACATCGACGCGCGGAATCAGCCCGCGCCCTTCCATGCCTTGCACGTACGACAGGCTCATATCCAAGGCGATGGCGACCTTCATTTGCGTCATGCCAGCCTGGATGCGCGCCTGTTTCAGAGTGATTCGCGGCATACTCACCTTCCCTCGCGTCTTCATGATGCCTCGCTTTTCGCGTGCTAATGAGAGTGTACCACACGTTACTTTCGCGCGCTACCACTCGTCCTAATATTGACGAACGAAAGTATTCTGTGGTATCATTAGAGCAAGGGGAGGCAAGATACGATGCTGAACGGGCAAGAGGCACTTGAGCTAGAGCGCGCGATGGCGCGGGCGGCGAAAGAGGGCACGCGGATTATCGGCCGCGGCACCCGCAAGAGCGACGGCGCGCGGGTCTTCGTCGTCTCGAGCTCCCGCGATCAGTTCCGGGGCTATATCGTCGTCGTGCATGCCAGCCACCTGGCCTGCGAGTGCCCTAGCCGCAAGGTCTGCAAGCACCGCGCGCTCGTCCACCTGGCGCTGAAGAAGGAGCGCGACGCGGCACAAGCGGCGAAGGACCGCGACACGGCGCCCCTGTACCGTTCCAATGCGCCTTTCAGCCTGTTCAAGTAGCTTAGGAGGTTCTAGACCACGGTGCGCATCGCAGTGGGGCATCGGCCGCTATCTGCGCGATCTGCCGTACGCCTCAGTCGAGCTTGACGAGCACGGCCAAATACCCGCGAGTACCTTGACGCGGCTTCGTGACGCGCTGGCCCGCCGCGCTGGCGCCGCATAGGCTCTCATCCATCCATTCATCCCACCAACTGCCGTCCCTGTAGTGCCCACCCATTGAGCAGCCCCCGTCAGCGCTTGACACGCTGACGGGGGCCTAACC
>JADMIN010000487.1 GCA_015478575.1 Ktedonobacterales bacterium
GTGTCTATTCGATGGTGGGGCTACGTGAGGATGCCGACCTAATGATCTGGGTGCTCGGACCAGATCTTGAGGCCATCCAGCGACTGGCGATCGCGCTACGGCAGAGCGGGCTGGGGCGCTCCCTGACGCAGGTACAAACCTATATTGGCGTGACCACACCAGCGCGCTACGATCCTGAACACCAGCCAGCGTTCCTCTCTGGCGTGGCACCCAAGCGCTATGTCAGCCTCTACCCATTTGTGAAGACGGCGGAGTGGTACTTACTCCCCTATGAGCGGCGCCGCGAACTGATGGGCGAGCACGGCTCTGTGGGTCGGCGCTACGCGGTTCCACGGGCAAAGCTGGTGGCGGAGTCGGCGACTTCGCCGCGTGCGCCCAAGAACGGCACGGCCGCCGCGGTGAAGCCGACAACCGAGGCGGTGGCAGTCGAGGAGGAGGGCGGCGGTATCCTCGCCAGCACAGTGGATGCTTTCGGCCTGGGCGATTACGAGTTCATCCTGGCCAATGAAGCGGATGACCCCGCTGAGATCTCCGCCATGATGATGGCCCTGCGCGCAACCGAGGTGCGGCGCTACACCAAGTTGGATACGCCGATCTTCTTGGCGCGGCTGCGTCCACCCGCGGAGGCGCTGGCCGATCTGTAGGCCCATCGGCGCCTCCGCGGCGCGGGGCAGGAGCATGACGCAGGAGCGGACACCGTTCGGGCGCCGCGCCGCCACGAGCATCCAGAACAGCGGCTACGGTTGGCCGCGCCGAGGAGTGAGGGCCGCTGGCTTTTTCGCGACGGCGCGCTTGCGCCTGGGCTTCTTGGCCGCGGCGGATGGCAACTCCCCGGTGGCGGTGTGGGTGGCCAGGACGTCGAACGCCGCCTCGGAGAGCGGTATCAGACGAGCGAACGGCAGGGTGAACCAGAAGATACTGCCACCACCCTGCCGTGCCCGCACACCTATTTGCCCACCATGCGCTTTCACGATCGCCCTCGCGACGTACAGACCCAAGCCGGTGCCAGGATTCTCCACATTGCTGCCATGCCGATAGGGCAGGAAAATCGCGCGCCGTTCGCCTGACGGCACGCCCAGGCCGCGGTCGCTCACCTCGACGCGCGCCATGTCCTCCTCGCGCGAGAGCCGCACCGCCACGTCCGCATCAGCACTATATTTGAGCGCATTGGAGAGCACGATATTGAGCACGGTCTCGATGCGCAGACGGTCCCAATTCCCCAGCATCGGCTTCCCATCAGGCGGAGTTTCTAGTTGGAGCGGGTGGGCAACGCCACCCTCCATAGTAGTCTTCACCGCGCGCGCGACCAGATCAGTGAGATCGTACTCGAACTCGGCGGGCAAGAGCTGAATACCATCCTTCGCCACGTGGGCAGCATCGAGCAGCACCTGGAGCATGTAATTCAATCGCTCGGTGTGATGGAGCAGTCTATCCAGGTCGGCGAGATCAGATTCAGACATGCCATGCTTGCGCCAACGCCGCTGCATGAGCTGAATCTGGCTCTTGAGCGCGGTGATCGGAATACGGAGATCATGCCCGGCCAGGTCAAGAAATTCCTGAATTGTCGTCTCCATCGTCGCCATAGACATTCCTCTGCCACGCCTAGCCGTTGCGATATATATCCGTGGACGCCTTCTTGTGAGTATAAGTCTGGGGCAGAGGCACGTCAAGCACGGCAGGCGTTCGGCCTAAGGCGAGGCGTTTCCCGCCGCGGCAGGCGTATGGCGAGTGGCTACCAGGCACAAGGGAAGCGTTGTCATGCCCACGAGGAGGGCATCAATCTAGGCCGTGTCTCGGAAGCAAAATATGTTGGTCCCGCGGCGTGGGAGATGATCAGTCTCCGCATTTGGCGGCCTCTACCCTGAATGGTGCCCGCCGCCACTGACAACGTAGTGCCGCCCACGTAGTGGGTGGCGGCGGATGCGGTGGTTGTGCTGGGCGTGTGATACATGTCTTTCCGCGCATCCCACTGTTCACGACACGCCGCCGTGCTTATGGCACACGCAGGCCGACCACCACGCGACCCAGAAGCGTGAAGAAATCATCAAGATCGAAAGGCTTAGGTAAGACGTCGCGCACCAGGTCCGCATGCTCATTAGCTAGCCGTTCGGCGCTGCTCGGTGATGTGGAGGCTAGGATGACAGGCAACTCGCGTAGCGTGGGTTCCAGCTCTAGCCGCTCCAGCAGGAGCGCCGCATCTCGATGGAAGGGTATGAGATCCAGCAGGAGCAGGTCAGGTTGAGCGGAGCGTAGATTGGCGACGGTGATCTCTGGATTGGGCCGGAGCTGTTCGAGTGTCACTTGCGCACGGGTATCGGTGAGCAGATCGGCGATCATTTCGAGAAACGCCGAATCCGAGTTGACGACGTACACATGGGGGCACCCTTCAGTGTTTGAAATCGGTGGTAGTGGCAGGATCATATCATCGCGCGACATGGACTGGCTCCGTTTCGGTGAGGGCCTGTGGTGGGCGTCCCTATCAGCTTCTGTTGGCACGGATGAAAAGGATACCCTGCCTATCTTGGTGTTGTACCACATGAGAGGCAGGGCTATAGCCCTCTTTGGCCTAGTTATCGCGGGGTTGGCGGCACGCCACTCGTCAGCGCTCACACTGAGCAGGTTATGTCTCTCGCCTAGCCGCCAGGCAGAGCGGGCGAATGACCGAGTGGGCTACGTCGCATTGGCTGTGGCGTCAGTGGGGGCGAGCGGCAGGGTGAACCAGAAGGCCACGCCCTAGCCATGTCTGCTCTCGACGCCGACGCAGCCATCGTGGCGCTCGATGATGGGTTCGGCTGATGTGGGAGGCTAAGGTGGAGATCAATCAGCAGAGGCGCCGTCACGCGGCGCGGGGCCAACGATCCTTCAGA